>DFSH01000035.1:0-24934 GCA_002378565.1 Flavobacteriales bacterium UBA3442
ACGTTAGCTGCTTGCTGGGCAATGGTTGTTGTTTTGATGAGTTTGATGCCAGCGTCGGCATTGCCATCCTTGCTGCTTAACATCAAGGACCTGGTTCTTCATGCTGTCGCCTATGGCTTGATGTCCTTCCTCATGACGATGGGCAGCCGGTCCCCCATAGGCCCATGGCGTCCAGCTTTGGTTGTCACCCTTCTGGGTACAGGCCTTGAGTTTTTGCAGCCAATAGTGACAGATGGCCGTGTGTTTTCCACCCATGACTTGATGGCAAATTCCTGCGGCATGATTCTTGGATTATTGATGGCAATGCAATTGAAGACCTGGCTATCAAGGCAGAAAAACTGAGTTGAGAGACGACTCGTTCGTCTTTTTTCAAGGAATTTACCTTAAACCCTTGATTTCACGCAAGCTCTGCGTAATTTCACCACGCTAAAAATAATAAGATGAATCCACGTAAAACTGACAAGGCTGATCTTGAAAAGAAGAAGGGTCTTTACCTCCAAATCGGCATTGTGCTTGCCCTGAGCATGGTGTGGATGGCATTTGAATGGAAGACATTTGAGAGCGGGCCAAGCTCACTTGGAACGCTTGACAATGTGGTAATCGATGACGACATGATCGCAACGAACCGGAAGCCGCCACCTCCGCCACCCCCGCCGCCGGCAGTTATTGAAATAATCAATATCGTTGACGACAAGGTTGAGATTGACGAAATCCAATTGGAGTCAACAGAGTTTGACGATGACGAAGACATTGAATTGATCGATGAGATTGATGATGACGAGATCTACAATTTTGTCAATGTGGAATCGCGTCCCATTTTCCCTGGTTGCGAAAACCTGTCTACAGAAGAAGAGCGATCAAATTGTTTTGCGCTTGAGACACAGCGCTTTGTTTTGAGGAATTTTGAATTCCCTGAAATGGCCATCCAAATGGGCATACAAGGCAAGGTTTGGGTAGAGTTCGTCGTTGACAAGAGTGGTTTAGTCACTGGTGTAGCTATTGTTAGGGGTGTCGATAAGCTGTTGGATGATGAGTCCCTGCGCGTTGTCAAAAAACTGCCCCGCATGAAACCAGCAAAGGTTGGCGGTCGATCAGTATCCATGCGATACAGCCTGCCAATCAACGCTAGACTGCAGTAAACTTCAGCCAATCACACAACCCGGGTTCATCCCGGGTTTTTTTATCACAGCCAAATCATTCCTTGCATGACCTTGTCATCAGCCGTTATTGAGTCCATCCTCCAAGCCGTTTACGAATCTGGCGAAGCCATCATGGAAGTGCAATCACGCATTGGCGGGGTGGAAGCGTCATTGAAGGCAGACAATAGCCCGGTAACTGAAGCAGACATTGCAGCACATCGCATCATCAACAAGGTTCTTGAACCGACGGGTTTTCCTGTCTTGAGTGAGGAGGGTCATCACCCCGATTTCGCAAATCGCAAAGACTGGGAGACCCTCTGGGTTGTCGACCCATTGGATGGCACCAAAGAGTTCATAAAAGGTCGCAACGAGTACACCGTGAATATTGGCCTTGTTCACCAAGGCATTCCCATATTTGGCGTGGTCTACGCCCCTGCTTTAGGGTGGGTTTACCTGGGTGGATCTGACATCCCTGCCATGAAGTCCAATGCCCCCATCTCCTACAAGGACATGCTGACACAGGCCATGCGGATGCCAGGACGCCATCCCGATAAACTCACAGTGGTGGCGAGTCGCTCTCACATGTCTGAAGCTACAGAAGCGTTGTTGGCAGGTTGGGAAGTTGCTCATGGACCCATCGAGAGAGTTAGCATGGGGTCATCTTTGAAGATTTGCCTGGTGGCTGAGGGTCGCGCACATGCCTACCCTCGTGCGGCACCGACCATGGAATGGGACACTGCTGCAGGCCACGCCGTAGCGACAGCTGCCGGCTGCAACGTCTTCCGAATCGACCACTTGGATGGAAAAATCACGTGGTCTGAACCCTTGGCGTACAACAAGGAAAATTTGCTCAATCCGCATTTCTTGATATGCGGTGCAGACTACCTTTGTGGTCATGCGTGATGTTGCTCTTTTACTGAAATTTCGCCTTGCCTTCACTGTGGTATTCTCCGCAGTTGCTGGCTATTTGTTGGGTGCTCCTGAAGTGGATGCCTTTCATCTAATCACCTTGACTATTGGTGGCTTTGCCATCGTGGCCTCAAGCAACGCATTCAATCAACTATGGGAAATTGAGCGAGATGCTCTGATGGACCGAACCAAAAACCGCCCACTGCCAACAGGCCGCATGTCTAGGGTTGCTGGCTTTGCATGGGCTATTGGGCTAGGGCTGGTTGGCACAATTGCATTGAGCATGTTGAATGCTGTCACGGCAGGTTTTGGGCTACTGAGCATGCTGCTGTATGTCTTGGTCTACACCCCCATGAAGGCTAAATCACCTTGGTCTGTTTTGGTCGGAGCCTTTCCTGGAGCTATTCCCTTTTTGTTGGGATGGGTCTCTGTCACGGGAGACTTTGGTATTGAGCCAGGTGTGCTTTTTGGCATTCAATTCCTATGGCAATTTCCCCATTTTTGGGCTATAGCATGGCTGGGCTATGACGATTATGCGAAGGCGGGCTATTTCCTTTTGCCCACAAGGAAAAAGGACAGCACAGCAACCCATATGTCGGTGGTGTACACCCTTTGGATGATCTTTTTCAGTTTGCTGCCTGCCTTTGGCGTGACGGGCACCTTGGAGCTGAGCTCTGTGGCCGCGGTACTGGTGTTCTTGTTAGGCATGGATGTCTTGCGATTGGCCGTGACCCACCACCGAAAGCCAAGCGATGCCTGTGCAAAGGCCTTGATGTTTGGCACCATCCGATACTTACCCCTGCTTCAACTTGTTTATGTCATTGACCATTTTATCTCATGAGTGAAACCCTCAGTCCCCAACAGCGTAGTAAAAAACCCCTTTTATGGGTTAGTATGGCCAGCATAGGTATGGCCTTTGCAGGTTTGACTTCCGGCTATCTGGTGTCCAAGTCATCCCTTGAAGGCAAAGGTGCATGGCTGGACTTCCCCCTTCCTGAAGCCTTCTATTACAGCACGATTTTTATTGTGATTTCAAGCGCATTGCTGATCCTTGCGGGTGTGGCATTGAAGCAAGATGCAAACAAGCGATTTGCGGCCCTGGTGTTTGGTTCATTTGCCTTTGGGTTGGCATTCATGGTCTCCCAAATAACCGCTTGGCTCAGCCTCATGGATCAAGGTATTTGGTTCACAGGGGTAAAAAGTCAGGCTGCAGGTTCGTGGTTGTATGTCATAACCTGGTTCCACTGGATGCATGTATTGGCAGGGGTTATTGTCTTGCTTGTAGTTATGGTAAAGGCTTTGAGCAATAGATACAATCAGTCAAATCGGTTGGGTTTTGACCTTGCTGTCCAGTTCTGGCATTATTTGGGTGGATTATGGCTTTACCTCCTCTTATTTTTAGTCTTTCTGCGTTAATTTTGCAGGCAAAACAAACAAACTCCTATGACGACAGATACGCAACCAACCTGGGGCGGCAACAGTGAGCCAATGAAGGCGGAATATGGCAAACTGATGATGTGGTTCTTCCTTGTCTCAGATGCTTTGACCTTTTCTGGATTTCTCGTAGCGTATGGGCTGTCCCGTTTTCGCTTTGTTGATTCTTGGCCCATGGCGGAGGATGTTTTTACCCATTTCCCCGGCATAACAGGTGATCAACCCCTTTTGTATGTTGCCTTGATGACATTCATTCTTATCATGTCATCCGTGACCATGGTATTGGCAGTGAGTGCAGGTCATGAAAGAAAGCAAAGCAGGGTTGCTTGGTGGATGGTTGCGACCATCATTGGTGGTGCCTTATTCTTGGGTTCGCAAGCATGGGAGTGGTATCACTTCATCGTTGGTGATAAAGGTGCGGTTGAATTGAGGGATGGATCCATCATGAAGATTGCTGATGATCGAACAGGCGAGGTGATGTCTTTGTCGCAATTGATTCATGGCATGGAAGATGGTCATGCAGCCAATCACCTTGATGTGTTCACCACGGAGGATGTCCGCCATGCTATTGAAGCCAATGAGCACATTGTGCTTCAGAACCCCGGCAGGGAGCACGTGAGCTTGGATCGCTCAGCGACCTTGAAGGTCATGGCACAAGCAGAGGTTATACAGGGTGCAAACATGAGCCACAACGAGTATGGTGAAAAACAGTTTGCCAACTTCTTTTTCTTTATCACAGGCTTTCACGGCTTCCACGTTTTCTCTGGGGTGGTCTTCAATTTCATTGTATTCTACAACACCTTGCTTGGCACCTATGAAAAGCGTAAGAGCTATATCATGGTTGAAAAGGTTGGCCTGTATTGGCACTTTGTTGACCTGGTATGGGTCTTTGTATTCACTTTCTTTTACTTGGTATAGCTATGTCAAACGAACACGCACCCACCGGAACAGCTTGGATCTGGAAGATCTTTTGGTTGTTGTTAGCAATCACCGCTATTGAAGTTGCTCTAGGCATCGTCAAGCCAGAATTTTTGCTTGTGCAATTTTCTGGAACCAGTTTGCTCAACTTGATTTTCATTGGCATGACCTTGGTTAAGGCTGCCTACATCGTGCAGTACTTCATGCATTTGAAATACGAAGTGTCAACCCTTCGTCGTGCAATATACTTGCCTGCATTGATTTTAATACCGTATTTGACTGCCATCATTTTGATCGAAGGTCAAGCCCTTTACGGCGTCTAGACTGCCATGTTAAAAAAGCGTTTACTGTTGGCGGTGATCATCGTCGTTCCCATGACCTTGTACATGCTGTCCTTGATCATCAGTGGAGAAGTGAATTTTAGAACTTTAGCAACCATGGCCCCCGGCCCTGGCCATGCAGAGAGTTCCATCCCGAGCTACAGCCTGACACAGTCCAACGGCAACACATGGACGGAGGATTCATTGCAAGGGAAGGTTGTTATTGCCAGCTTCTTTTTCACCTCCTGTCCGAGCATTTGCCCCGCCATGAATTTTCATTTAAAGGCCGTTCATGATCGGATGTCAGCCTACAAAGATGTGGTCTTTGTCAGCTACACCGTGGACCCCCTGCATGACACACCTGCTGTATTAGCTAACTACAAGTCGGAACTGGGTGTTGGTGATTCAGATAAATGGACTTTCCTCACGGGTGACCGCGAGTTGATTTATGACATGGCAACAGCCTATTACCTGGCTGCATCACAAGATTCAAGCGCAGAGGGTGGCTACTCCCATTCCCAATCAGCTGTCTTGATTGACTGGGAAGGTGTCATGCGAACACGAATCCAAGATGACGGCAACCCCCTGGGAGCCTACGATGTTTCTGAAGCCTATTTGGTGGATGAGCTCATTGACGATGTCAGGGTGCTTGTGAAAGAGTACAGAAAAGTGAAAATGCATATCAATTAATCTGCCATTCTACCATGCAGAAAACAACCCATCCCAACGACCGATTCATGGTGCCACTCATCACTGGCTTGTCCATCGTTGTTCCACTGGCAGTAGCTGCCTTGTTTTTGATGCCTGAAACATGGAAAATCCAATGGGGTCATAACAATTTCAGAAGCTTGCCATTTTTCCATGCCGTGTTGAACGGATCCACAACTGTTTTGCTCTTGATAGCCTTTGGGATGATTAAATCCAAGAATGTGGCGATTCACCGTTTGGCCAACGTTTCTGCCTTCACCTTGTCTGCCGTTTTCTTGCTGAGTTATGTCTTGTCACATTTGTCCAATCCAGATGTCCATTATGGCGGAGAAGGCACACTGCGTTACGTGTATTTTTTCATTTTGGTGACGCACATTGTTTTGTCAGTTTTTGTCTTGCCATTGGCCATGTTTACTATTTACTCTGCAATCACAAATCGACTGACATTGCACAAGCGCTTGGTTAAGTGGACCTTTCCAATCTGGCTCTATGTAGCCGTCACAGGCGTTTTGGTTTACGTATTCATGGCGCCCTATTACCCCATGGCATGAGGTCAAGGGCACTTGTTTGTTTGATTCTGCTTGTCGGACAGATGCAGAGTTTTGCCCAATGTGCCATGTGCAAAGCATCTGCTGAAGCCGCGCAAAAAGAAGGCGATACCATCGCAGATGGCTTGAATGTGGGCATCTTGTACCTCATGGCATTCCCCTATCTAACGCTTGCAGTCATTGCCATTTTGTGGTATCGCCACAATAAAAAACGCCAGGCAAAAGATTAGCATGGTTATTGCGAACTTGCGGGCATGAAATGTACAGCCATCATTGGCCTCGCCGTCATGAGCCTAACGGGCATGCAGGCCCAGCCCTCCCTGACTACCCTGGACCTCTCTGCTTGCATAGACAAGGCATTGGCCTACAGCTATTCTCTCAAGCAAAGCAACAACAACCTTCGCGCCAGCCATGGTGATGTGCAGGCAAGCATGGGCAGCATGTTGCCTCAAGTCAATCTTGGTGCAGGCAATGGCTGGAATGCAGGTTTGGTTGTTGATCCCGTGACCAATCAGGTTCAAACCAATACCCTGGGCACCGCCTCGGGCTCATTGGGGATGAGTTTGAATGTCTTTGATGGCGGACAGAACTTGAATCGTTGGCGTCAAGCTAAAGTGAATGCTGCAGTGGCCATGTTGCAAGTTGACAATGCTGCTCAGTTGGTCGTCTTGAATACGGCATCGCAATACCTGACCTTGCTTGTTGCCATTGAGGCAGAGCGCATTGCAATAGGACAAGAAACCCTGTCGGAAAAACAACTTCAACGAACCCAAACGATGCATGATGCTGGAGCGATTTCGCTGTCAGAATTGTTGCAAGCCAAGTCCCAATTGGCCAGAGATATTCAAAGGGTGGTTGCCGCCATGGCACAAAGGAGCTTGGCACATTTATCCCTGTCTCAAACCATGGGGATGACTGAAGAGTTCTCTATTGACGGCACCTTGCTGGGCATCAATGACAAGCCAACAGCAGAACTGGCGATTCAACCAACCGTCCTTTATGCGGCATCCAATGGCAAACAGCCAAGCATCCAAATGGCCACCCTTCAGGTGCAGTCCAGTGACTTAGCTGTGAAAGTGGCAAAAGCTGCCAGGTTGCCCCGCCTGAGCATGAGCGGCCAAATGAGCACCAGCTATTCAGATAGAGCCCTCAAGCAAACCGGTAGCACAAGCGCTGTGGGAGAAATTGGGTACTTCATCAGCCCACAGGGGAACCAAATCCCTGTGATGACAACGTATCAGATTCCAACATTTACTGCCGTGAATCTTCAGGATCAATTCAACAACAACCGCCGGCAATATGTGGGATTCAACCTGTCCATTCCTGTCTTCAGTGGATTCCAAATAGCCAATAGCATTCAGCGTGCACAAGTGCAGCACGACAATGCCGCCTTACAATTGATGCAAGAGGAGGACAGCTACCGACAAGTGATTGAGCGCGCACACCATGATGCACAATCTGCGTGGAAAAACCACGAGGCAGCAAAGGCAGCTTTGGTGGCAGCCAAGCGATCTTTGGATGATGCACAGATTCGCCGAGAAGAGGGCATCATGAATGCCTTGGATTATGCTCGAATTCAAGACAGCTATTATGCTGCCTCTAGTGAGGCCATTCGATCCAAATATGACGCCATATTCAAGAACTACATCTTGACATTTTACGCCAACCCTCCGCAGTACCATGCTGAGGATCAACGCCAATTTTAAGTTACCGCTATGACCAAGAAAACTATCATTATTTCATCTGTTGTTGCATTGCTCGCAGTAGGCATTGGAGGAAAAGCCGCCGGCTGGTGGGGATCTAAAGGGGAGTCTCTTCAGGTGACAACCTTTGAGGTAACTCAGCGCCACATAGTGGAAACCGTGAATGCCTCTGGGCGTATCCAACCGGAGGAAGAGGTGGCAATCAGCCCTGAAGTCAGCGGAGAAATCATTGAATTGGCTGTGTATGAAGGCCAGTTAGTCAAGAAGGGGGACCTTTTGTTGCGCATCAATCCAGACATCTACCAGTCTATGATGGGCCGGGCTACGGCTTCGGTGAATGTAGCTAAATCGTCCGTGGCGCAATCAGAGGCACAATACCTTGAGGCAAAATCCAGTTACTTGCGCAGTCAAATCTTGCATGACAAGGCTGTGATAGCTGAGTCAGAATGGGAATCTGCTCAGCGCATGTACCGCGTTGCAGAGCTTTCAGTAGAATCTGCTAAATACCAGTATGCTTCTGCTATCAATGGCTTGAACGAAGCCAGAGACAACCTCAAACGAACCATCATTACAGCGCCCATTGACGGCACCGTCACCGGCTTGGTGGTTGAACGTGGTGAGCGAGTGGTTGGCACAGCTCAAATGGCGGGTACGCAGCTGATGAATGTGGCACGCTTGTCTTCGATGGAGGTTCTGGTTGATGTGAATGAGAATGACATTGTGCGTTTGCACATGCATGACACAGCAACAGTTCGTGTGGATGCTTTTCTTGGTCACGAGTTCAAGGCTGTGGTGACAGAAATCAGCCATGCAGCAGCTGGCAATCTGATGTCAGTCAATCAAGTCACCAATTTCCAAGTTAAAATTCGCGTTTTGCCAGAAAGCTATGCTGATTTGGTGAGCGAATCACAGCTACAGCCCTTGCGCTCAGGCATGACCGCCACGGTAGATATCCGAACCAAAAAGGCCAACAATGTTTGGGCAGTGCCTATTGAAGCAGTAACCACAAGGCCCGATAGTGCTGATGAGAATCAAAGCAATGAGGTGGTGTTCACCATCGACAAAGACAAAGCACACTTGGTGATTGTGACCACAGGTATTCAAGATGAGCGTTACATCCAGATTCTCTCTGGAATTGACAGTGGCATGGCCGTGATTCAAGGCCCGTTCGATGCCTTGTCACGAAAACTGGAAGAAGGCAAATCTGTTGAAATCAAGCCTGACAGTGAAGACAGCAAAGAGGACTGACAATGACAAAGCCCCTGCTGCTTCTCATTGACAGTTCAAATCAGCAGTGCTCGATTGCCTTGAGCGAGGGGGATCAAATTGTTGCATCTGCCGATGCGATAGAACCTGGATCCTACATACATGCAGAACAGCTGCATGTCCTAATCCAAGAGGTGATGACCCATCATGCCTTTGATCAACTGGATGGCATTGTCATCAGCAATGGCCCTGGATCCTACACGGGCTTACGCATTGGCATGAGTTCAGCAAAAGGACTGGCCTATGCTCTTGACATACCCTTGATGGCTGTGAGTACCCTGCAATGCATAGCCATGGGCGCCTTGAAAGCAGCTTCTGATGGGGGGTTTCAAGGAATTTGGGCCGCCATGGATGCCCGGAGAATGGAGGTCTATGGCGCACAATTTGATCAACTAGGCCAGCGTCTCACTGACGATGAGGCCATCGTGATTGAAGGGGGTGAATTGCCCTCTGAGATAACCTGGCTGGGCGTGGGTAATGGGGTGGATAAATGCTTAGATCTGTTGCCAAATCTCCAGGCTGGATCGTTGAAACAGCCCCATGCAAAAGATTTATTGCAACCGGCGTTGATGTCTTGGAAGCAACAGGCATTTGAAGACATCCATAGCTTGGAACCTAACTACATCAAGGATTTTGTGACGGGGAAGCCAAAGATTGGGCTACCGAATAGGCAGGGCAGGTGACTTGGTGATCATTGATGATTCCCGTCGCTTGCAGATGGGCATAAATGGTAGTGCTTCCAACAAATTTAAACCCCAGGGACTTCAAGTCTTTCGCAATGGCATCTGATAGGTCAGATGTGGTTTGCATCGTCCCCTGATTGTCCACTGCCACATGATCAACCCATTGCCAGAAATAGTCGGAGAGACCGATTCCCCTCGCTTCAAGCCTTAAGGTGGCCTGTGCATTGGCAATGGCAGCTCGAATTTTTTGGCGGTTCCTCACGATGCGTTTGTCTTGAGCCAACCGTTCCACATCGTCTGCTGTCATCAGCGCAACCCGATGGGGATCAAAGTTCAAAAAGACTTCCCTGAAAGCTTCGCGCTTGCGAAGAATCATCAGCCAATTCAAACCGGCTTGAAAGGTTTCCAGAATCAAGAATTCAAACATGCGTTGATCATCCCTCAGCGGCAAGCCCCACTCATTGTCGTGGTATTGTTGGTAGTCATCACTTGAAAGGCACCAGGTGCAACGTAGATCACCCATCAGCTTGTGGTTCCTTCAGCGTAGAATTGATAAAATAGGGGGATGCTACGGATGCCATCATAGAAATTTCTCAGGCCGTAATGCTCGTTGGGCGAATGGATGGCGTCAGAATCTAGACCAAAACCAAGCAAGATGCTTTTCACGCCTAATTCAGCTTCAAAAAGCGCCACAATAGGAATGCTTCCACCACTTCGTACCGGTAAAGCGTCCATGCCATAAACTACTTTCAGCGCTTTCTCTGCTGCCAAGTAGCCTGGATGGTCTGTGGGGCAGACATAGGGCTGTCCACCGTGAAATGGGCTGACTTTCACCTTGACGCCTTCTGGCGCGAGTGACATGAAATAGGTGGTGAATGCCTTGGTGATGGCTTCGTGGTCTTGTTCTCCAACCAATCGCATGGAGATTTTCGCATAGGCCTTGCTTGCAATGACAGTTTTTGCGCCTTCACCGGTGTAGCCACCCCAAATGCCATTGACATCTAGAGCTGGTCGAATGCCGGTTCGCTCCATGGTGCTGTAGCTTTTTTCACCTTGAATGCCATTGAGGTCGAGGCTTTGCTTGTAAGCGTCAAGGGTGAATGGGGCTTTTGCCAATCGGTCCCGCTCCTTTTGCGGCATGGTTTCTACCCGGTCATAGAAGCCAGGAATTGTCACCTGTCGATCCTTGTCATGCAGTTGTGAAATCATGTCTGCTAGGGCATTGATTGGGTTGGCAACAGCGCCACCATACAGGCCAGAATGCAGATCCCTGTTGGGACCAGTGACTTCTACTTCCACATAGCTTAAGCCGCGAAGCCCTGTGGTGATGCTTGGTACGCCTGGCGCAATCATGCCGGTATCAGAGATGACAATCACATCACAGGACAGGCGTTGGTGGTTTCGCTGAACAAACCATGCCAGATTGCTTGACCCAACTTCCTCTTCTCCTTCAATCATGAATTTCATGTTGCAGGGGGTGTTGCCTGTTGCCACCATGGCTTCAAAAGCTTTCAGATGCATGAAGAACTGTCCCTTGTCATCGCAAGCTCCACGTGCAAACACCGCCCCGTCAGGGTGAATGTCAGTCACTTTGACCACGGGGTTGAACGGCTCGCTGTCCCATAGATCAAGGGGGTCGGCAGGCTGCACATCGTAATGGCCATAGACCAGCACAGTAGGCAAGGCATCATCCACATGGTAGTCTCCATAAACAACGGGGTAACCGGGGGTTTCGCAAACGTCAACGTTGTTTGCACCTGCAGCTTTGAGAAATGCTGCCACTGCATCGGCGGTTTTTAGCACATCCTCTTGGTACGCAGAATCTGCACTGATGCTAGGCATGCGCAGCAATGTCATGAGTTCGTCAAGGAATCGTTGCTTGTGTTTATCGATGTAGGTTTTCATGTCGGTGAAGGTAAGGGGTGATTGAAGGATTACACTAACTTGCGTGCGCTATGGATCGCTGGGTACACTATCTATTTGTTGTCATGTTGTTGCTTCCCTTTTCGGGGCAGGGACAAAACATGACCGTCGATCAAAGTGGTCAGCGGAAAAGCCCGATGTGGTTGGTTCAGAATGTCCTGATTGGGCCTAATCTTGCTGCCTTTTCGCCGATTAATGCCATCGGGTTACCAAAAACACAGGCTTCTTCCGTCCAGCTTGGAACCTTCAATATCAACAACAGCGCTTTCGGTCTAGACAGTGGCATTGTTATGGTGACGACCGATGCCTACGATGTGGTCCCTGGGCAATCAGGATCTTACAGCAATTCCACCCTGCCAGCTTCAGCCAATTTAGCCACGGTCCTGAATACCATTGGCAGCTCTTCCTCTGCGCAACATGACCGTGTTGGCATTGAGTTCAGCTTTGTTTCACCCGGAGATTCGGTAAAATTTGATTACATCTTTGCGTCCAAGGAGTACACCAGCTACACCTGCTCGCCCTTCAATGATGTGTTTGGGTTTTTCTTGATTGGTCAAGGCATCAATGGTGCTGCTATGTGGAATAGCAATGGCACACCCAACATTGACACCGTCAACCTGGCTGTCATCCCGGGAACCACGACGCCTGTAGCAGTTAACACCATCAATCAAGGCTTCCCTTCAGGGTCATACCCTGCAAGCAATTGCCTCACTGCCAACGCCAATTACGTGGCCAACTCGTTCTACTACAATAGCAATTCTGGGGGCACATCCATTGTCAACATGGAGGGCTATACGGATCGATTCACAGCTAAGGCCGCTGTGAGTTGCGGCGTATTGTACACCATTAAAATGATGATTTGTGACGTGAGTGATGGCGCATTAAATTCTTCAGTTTTCATTGGTGCCAAGAGTTTTGAATTGCCAGTCATCAGCCTCAATTCATCCTACAACTCTGGGAATAGTTTCGCTGATTCGGTGGTAGTTGAAGGGTGCAATCCCAGCTATTTGGTGGTTAATCGAGCAGGTGCCATCTACGACACCATGGACATTGCCTTCAACTACTACGGCAATGCCATTGCTGCTGTGGACTACCAAACGCTACCTTCAAGCATCACCTTGCTCCCCGGGGTGACCTCTGACTCCATCCCTATTTATGCCATCGACGATGGGGTGGCGGAAGGCTTGGATACCATTCGCATTGTTATGCAGCCTGTAACAACTGCTTGTGCTGATTATCCGCCACAAATCGTCGAGTACCTGATCCGAGATCATGTCCTGCCAACGTCCACGGCTGGCCTGCTGACAGGCAATGACACGATATCCTGCCCGGGTGATGTTGTGCAATTGCTGGGCAGCTATTCCAATGGTGAAGGAGGCACCCAGGCTTGGTGGGTGACGGACACGTTGAGTGGTCCAACCATCACAGTCATGCCTACATCGACAACGACCTACCGGTATTATGTGAAGGATGAGTGCATGCAATATCCGTTGTATGACAGCATCACCATTGTTGTGTTGCCCTACGATAGCATCGTGACCCAATCCGATACGGCTTGGATTTGCCCGGGAGCCTCAACAACCTTGCTTGCACAAGCGCGTCGTGGCAATGCCCCTATGGTGTACCGATGGCTAGGCACGCAAACACAAGACTCAGTTTTGGTAGTTAGCCCCTCGACATCTACTTGGTTCCACTATGAAGTCACCGATGCCTGTGGGTTCATTGCTGTGGATTCAATGTGGGTTGGCGTGGCGCCGACACCCATTGCCTCCTTCAGCTACCTACCTTTCCCCGGCAACCCACTGAAGGTTGGATTCAGCAACCATTCATCAGACACCACTTCGGTGTCATGGGACTTTGGTGATGGCAATCAATCGGCCCTTGTTAACGCTGAAAACAGCTACCCCAGGCCCGGCGCCTATGTCGTCACCTTGAGCATTGCAGACAGCATGGGCTGCAGCGATGCCTTGACCCTGACTTTGGATTTGAAAATGGATCACTACGTTTATGTGGCAAACGCTTTCACGCCCAATGGCGATGTTGTCAATGATCGCATCGGTGTGCAAGCAACGGGCATCGTAGGCATCCGATGGACCATTTATAATCGATGGGGACTTGAGGTGTACCAGAGCGATGATCTCAATGCCACATGGGATGGAACCTATGCTGGTGAAGCGCTGCCAGAAGGGGTTTACAGTTACCGTTTGTGGATTGCCTTGCCCTATGATAGGTATGAAGAACGACAGGGAAGCATTCGCCTGTTCCGGTAAGTATTTAAGCCAACAAGGCCAGGCCTATAACGCCAAGGGCCAAACCAATTTTGTAGGTCCATTGCCGTTGCAAATAGCTGTTCTCACTGTGATTGACCTGCTGCATTCGCTCATGTTGTCGGCGCCATTCTACCAGAAACAGGAGTGCGGCTAGTGGCCAAACGCTTGCAATGCCTGGCTTTGCGAGCGGCATGTACATCCACAGCAAAAGCGCCATTGGAATGAAGGCTAACAGGGTAGCTATCAGAGCTCCAAAGTCAGTTTGAGAGAGTTGTTTGTGGGAGTAAAACCACAGTAAAGAACCAAACCCCCACATGCCACCTGCCACATGCCATGGCAAAAAGACAGTTGCAATTAACAGCCCCATTCCATAGCACCAGGTGGCGACATAGGCACCGTACTTCTTAGCTACAGGCTGCTCAAAGAGGGTGCGTAGTGGTCGGGTCGTCAGGTCCCGTTCCAAGTCATAAAAGCTGTTGATCAAGGAGCCGCCAGCCACAATGCTAGCTGTGGAAAACAACATGGCTAAAAAAACGGGATCCAAGAGGGTCGAAGTCCATGATCCGTGTATGTGCAAACTGAGACCAATCACGATCTGCACATAGGCAATGAAGGCAATATGGGTCCAGCGAACCAGGCTTAGGAAGGCAGTGAGGCGAATCAGGATGCGATAACGACGCGCCATGGCATCAGAATCTCAAGACCAGTTCAGGGTCATGGTCAGCTAGCAAGTCCTTTGCGCGATCATAATCCTTAGTGAAACCAAGCACATAACCACCGCCACCTGAACCGCAGAGCTTGAGGTAGTAAGCATTGCTGTCAATTCCCTTTTGCCATGCAGGCACCAAGTGGTCAGGGATCATTGGCCTGAAATTGTCCAATACCAGGTGGCTCAGGGATTTCAAGTTGTTGAACAACGGGTCCCAGTCCCCTTTAAGAAAGGCTTGAATGCAAGCATCATTGTAGCTTTTGAACTGCTGACTCATCAGGCGACGAAATCCGGCTTCTTTGAGCTTGTTCATGAAGATGGACACCATGGGTTGGGTTTCGCCGGGACCGCCAGAGTTTAGCAAGAATATGGCTCCCTGTCCTTGAAAGTCTTCATCGGGCATACCAACAGCACCTAGTTCTGAGTCAGAGGAAATCAGCAAGGGCAGTTGAAGGTAGCATATCACGGGATCGATGCCGGATGATTTGCCGTGGAAAAATGTTTCCATCTGCGCCAATTGACGTTTCAAAAGAGCAAGACTTTCAGCACCTGGCATGATGTCGAGGCTTAAGGGCTTGTCGCTGTATGTGGCGTAGATGGCAGCAACCAATGCGCCAGATGAGCCTACGCCATAGCCTTGTGGAATGCTTGAATTGAAGATGAGACCTTCATGGATATCCTTGTCAAGCTGGTCCAGATCTAACAGAGCTAAGGCTTGGCCAGAGAGCTGCAAGCCTCTCAAATATTCTGCAAAGGCCTTCAGTGACACATTGGAGGCGTGCTCCGATGCATTGAGTTCGCCTGTTGTGACATGAAGTACGCCAGAGAAAGACCGGTAAGGAATGGAGAGCCCCATGGATTCTTTGATGATGCCGTATTCACCAAAGAGAAGAATTTTTGCAAAAAAGGATGCTTTCATATTGTTGGGTATCAGGACAAAGGTACAGGACCTTTGCCAACTTCATCAAGTATCATTCGACCATCTTTGCACAGGGATTTCAACTGATCATTGGCAAAGGATTCAACGGTTGATTTCAAGCTTTCAGGGTAGAGCATGTGCACATTGGCACCAGCATCTAGGGTGAAGCCAACAGGCACTTGCTTGTCTTGTCTGAACTGCCTGATTCGCTGAATGATAGCTAGGGTGTTGGGTTTCATCAGTAAATAGCTTGGGGAAGAATTCATCATCAAGCCGTGCAAGGTCAATGCTTCAGATTCAATCAGATCAATGAATGCCCAATGATCTCCTGCCTTGAGGATGCCCTGCAAGGCATCCATGTTGTGGTGCGCTTGCTCGAAACGTGTTGCGGCAAAGGGGTGCTTGGCCATCAATTCATGGCCTGCACTGCTGCTCACAGATTTTTGCCCCACATCTACCAGCAAAACCAAATCTTGGTAACTCATCATGTCCGGGTGAACCTCATGGGGGTAGGGGATGGCGTGGTTATCGGATGAGCCAGGTGTTCCCTTGTGCACACCCCAAACGACTAAACCACCCATCACTGATCGACTGGCGCTGCCAGACCCTAACCTGGCAAGCAAGGAAGCTTCTTCTGTGAAGTCTGATGACATCGTGCTCAACCCTGCTTTTCGTGCATGGTCAAGCAAACAAAGAGCCATGGCACTGAAGGCACTTGCGCTGCTGGCAATGCCACTTGAATGGGGAAAACTGTTGCTGCTTTCAATGGTGACATGGTGATCTTTCAACCAAGGTAGGCGGTCATCAATTCGGTCAAACCAGGTTTGAATTTTTGCTGCAAATGCTGGCTTGTCAACACCATCTAGGGCCACAGTGAAGCCCTTCCCCTCTTTCAAAGTCATGCTGGTTGTGCTGCGACAATTAGAAAGTGTGAAACTGATGGAGGGATTGGACGGCAATTGCTGTCCGTGCTTGCCCCAGTATTTGACCAGTGCAATATTGGATGGGGATGACCAGGTATGGGTCACGCGCTAGAAGCTTCCATTCCAGGTGATATTTTGCGAATCATGCCCTGCAATGCGCGACCTGGACCAACTTCAGTGAAGGATGTTGCGCCATCGCTCACCATGGCACGGATGCTTTGTGACCAATTAACAGAACCCGTCAATTGAGCCTTCAGGTTGTCGCGAATGGCATCCAGGTCAGTCACTGCTGCCGCTGCCACATTTTGGTAAATGGGGCAAATGGGCTTTGTGATGGTCACCTTGTCAACGGCTGCCGCCAATATCAAACCAGCAGGCTGCATCAAAGGGCTGTGAAATGCGCCCCCAACAGGTAAGATCAATGCCCGACGAGCACCTGCCTGTTTGGCTGCCTCACAGGCTGTTTCAATGGCTGCTAAGTCGCCAGAAATCACCAACTGGCCAGGGCTGTTGTAATTCGCGGGAACCACAATGCCCGCGGTTTGTTCGCAGATGCCTTCAACAACGTCATTGTCAAGCCCAATAATTGCAGCCATGGTAGACGGTTGCAGCTCACAGGCGGATTGCATGGCTATGGCGCGTTGAGACACCAAGGTCAAGGCGTCTTCAAAAGTCAAAGCCTTTGCCGCAACAAGGGCAGAAAATTCGCCCAAAGAATGGCCAGCAACCATGTCAGGTTGAAAGCTGTCTCCCAGGGAAGCAGCTTTTGCAATTGAATGTAAGAACACAGCTGGCTGGGTGACCTTGGTTTGTGTCAAGTCCTCCATGGACCCGTTGAACATGATGTCGCTCAGGTTGAAGCCTAAGATGTCATTGGCTTGGTCAAAGAGAGCCTTCTGGCCTGCGTACAAATCGCTGCCCATTCCTGGACTTTGGGCGCCTTGGCCCGGAAACACATAGGCTTTCATTCTCCGTAGTATTCTACCATGTTATTTTCAGTCTCCACGATGCGAATGCAATGCAATGCTGCACCATGTTTAGCTATGGGGCCTTCAATCTGCTGCCAGAAAACCATGGCTAGATTCTCAGTGGAAGGCATGATTCCTTGCATGAAAGGCACATCGTGATTGAGGTTTCGATGGTCAACATGCTGTATGATTTCGCTATCCATGATGGCTTTAAGATCCACCAAATTGATCACAAACCCTGTGTCAGGATTGACCTCACCCTTGACCGTGACGATCAATTGAAAGTTGTGACCATGGCTGTATTCATTGGCACAATGACCAAACACAGCCTGATTCTTTTCATCAGACCAGCTGGGGTTTGCCAAGCGATGAGCCGCACTGAAAATGGCGCGACGTTGGATATAAATCATCTCAGTTGCCTTGTTGCTCGATGGCCACTTTCCTTGTCTTTACTGGGCCGTCTTCTGATTGACGGTAGGTGTAAATCACATGGCTTGGCTCAAAGTCTAGACCCTTTGCCATGACGCTGATAGTGAAGGATTCAACACCTTTGGAGCTGAGCAGAGGACCACTGCCATCAGTCACCTTGATCTTGAAAAAACCATTGGAAAAATGCTCACCATCGCTGAGTCGGACATCGATGACATCAACAATTGACTGTGCAGACTTGGTGACTGCGATATCGTAACGGTCAGAAGACAGTTGACTGGATGTAGCCTTTGGCGCGCCGCATGCGGTCAGCAGAAATAACAGGCTAAGTGTGGTGAAAAAATACTTCATGAATCAATGATTTGTGCAAAGGTCGGACATCTTGGACGAATGAGCTAAAGGAGGATGATAGGCTTGTGGTTTAATAGTCTGCCTTTTTCCAAGGGCATTTGGAAGATTTCAGGGGAGCTTTTCAATCTGCTGTCTCAGGGACTGCATGTCTGACCGTACCTGCATTAAACGACGTACGACTTCTTCATTGTTTGCTACATCGTCAACATTGCTGTTGAATTTCTTGATGGCACCTTCAATGGTGAAGCCTCGCTCTTTGACCAGGTGGTATATCCGACGCAGGATATCCATGTCCTTTGCGGTGTATTTCCGTTGACCCTTGGTGGATTTTTTAGGCTTCAATTGCGGGAATTGCTTTTCCCAAAATCGAAGCGTAGAAGGCAGGAGGTCAAAGGTATTTGCGGCATCACCGATGCTGTAATAGCGCTTGGTCCATTCAGTGGGTATTGCCATCAGTCCATGCTTTGGTTGGCAGACTCAGCCATGATCAATAGATCATTGTATTCCTCAGGGCTTAGGTCATTGAAGAAGTAGTTGATGGGGTTCACCCGGCGACCATTGTAGATCACTTCATAGTGCAAGTGGTTGGCTGTGGATCGGCCCGTTCGCCCAACATAGCCAATGAGCTCCCCTCGCTTGACCCGCCGCCCCCGTGGAGCTGCTGTCTTGTGCATGTGCGCGTAGAGCGTGTGGTAGCCAAAGCCATGAGAAATGGTGATGTGTTTTCCAAACCCTTTGCCGCCAAAGCGCTCATTGGAAATCACAATGCCATCTGCTGTGGCATAGATGGGGGTCATGCGCGGTGCAGAGAAATCGACACCTGTATGCATCCTGCTCTTTTTTAGAATAGGGTGGAAGCGGTAGCCATAAGAGCTGGAGAACCATGTGCCAGGTTGGTCCTTGAGAGGCCGGATGGCGGGCAAAGCACTCAAGAGTGCTTCCTTCTTGGTTACCAAGTCTGCTAATTCATCCAAGCTTTTAGACTGAACATTGACACGCTGACTCAATTGATCAACCTTCAATGCAGACCGTTCAAGCAATTCGCCATTGGGAAGCCCTCGTATCGTTGCATAGCGTTGTGCGCTCCCACTGATGCCACGCAATCGGTTTTCGCGGCTTGGCGGATCAGATTCAAAAATGACACGGTACACCTCATCATCCCGTCTCTCAACCTGTTGGATGATGCCGGACAAGGAAGCAACCCGACGGTCAAGCTGTTCAAAGAGCATTTCTGTTTCAGCCAGTTCCCGCTTGAGGAGCTTTTCTTCCGGGGAGTCAAGAATCACTTGCAAGCCAAAGAAAAAGAGGATACCAAGGAGTATGGAAGCAAGGATAAAGACGCCGGTATCGCGCAATCGATCCTTCCAATTCTTTTCAACCTTGCGGTAAGCAAGGCTCAAGGGGTCATATACGTACTTTGTCTTCTTCATGTCGGGTTGAAATTCCGTATTTTTGGACTTTCCAAAAGTAGGAAAACGCTAAAGATATTATGACCGCATCTCAGATAAGACAGGCCTTTTTAAACTTTTTTGCTAACAAAGGGCATGAGATTGTGCATTCAGCGCCCTTGGTGATGAAGGATGACCCGACCTTGATGTTCGTCAATGCTGGCATGAATCCCTTCAAGGATATATTCACAGGAGCTAAGCCAGCAAAGCAATCCAGGGTCGCTGACTCACAGAAATGCCTGCGAGTTTCAGGCAAGCATAATGACTTGGAAGAGGTCGGAATTGACACCTACCATCACACCTTGTTTGAGATGTTGGGGAATTGGAGCTTTGGCGATTACTTCAAGCAAGAGGCCATCGATTGGGCATGGGAACTGCTCATTGATGTCTACCAGCTGGATCCAGAAAGGCTCTACGTCACCTTTTTTGAAGGCGACAAGGGGGATGGATTGGCTATGGATGATGAAGCAAAGTCGCATTGGGCAAAACACCTGCCGGCTGATCGCATCCTCAATGGCAATAAAGCTGACAATTTTTGGGAAATGGGCGAAACAGGCCCTTGTGGCCCTTGTTCAGAAATACACATTGACCTGCGTCCAGACAAAGAGCGCAAGCAAATTGATGGGGCAACATTAGTGAACATGGATCACCCACAGGTGATTGAAGTTTGGAATTTGGTGTTCATGCAATACCAGCGATTGGCCGATGGCAGTTTGGTGGATTTACCTTCACAGCATGTGGACACAGGGATGGGTTTTGAGCGCTTGGTTCGCGCCATCGAAGGCAAGTCATCCAATTACGACACCGATGTTTTTGCCCCTTACATTCAGCGGCTGGAGTCAATGAGTGGCAGATCCTATGGCAAGGATGAATCGGTAGATGTAGCCATGCGGGTGATTGCTGACCATGTCAGAGCCGTAGGGTTTGCGATTGCAGATGGCCAATTGCCATCCAATACGGGTGCAGGCTACGTGATTCGTCGCATTTTGAGACGAGCCGTTCGCTATGGCTATTCCGTTTTGCAATTCAATGAGCCATTCATTGCACGTCTGGTGCCAGACATGGTGGAAAGCATGGGCAAGGCCTTCCCTGAATTGAAGGCTCAACAGACCTTGATGACCCAAGTCATCGAAGAAGAAGAACAGGCCTTCCTTCGCACACTGGCCAGTGGCTTGAAGCGATTGGATGCAGCCATGAAAGAGGGAAAACCCCTGACGGGTAAACAGTCTTTCGAGCTGTATGACACCTATGGATTCCCTCTGGACTTAACGGCCTTGATTTGCAAGGAAAAAGGCATTGTGCTTGACGAGAAAGGCTTCCACGAGGCCATGGCTGAACAGAAAGGCCGCAGCAAAGAGGCGGGCGCACAAAAGGTGGGTGACTGGGTAGAAGTTGCTCAAGGCATTGGCGACCAGTTTGTTGGTTATGATCAGTACACAACGGAGTCCAAGCTTCTTCGACACCGCAAGGTCAGCAATGCAAAAGGTGACTTCACACAGGTGGTGATCCAACCGACACCTTTTTACCCAGAAGGCGGTGGTCAGGTTGGTGATCGCGGATGGTTGACCATGGGCAAGGATCGCATTGAAGTGCTCAACTGCAGCTCAGAGGCCGGCGCGATTCTTCACCTTGTTGCCACCATGCCTGCTAAACCATCGGCGGAGGTGGAAGCTGCCATCAATGAAGGCAAGCGAAAGGCCTCTGCTCAAAACCACAGCGCAACCCATTTGCTACACAAAGCATTGAGGGATATTTTGGGTGTGCACGTAGAGCAACGCGGGTCCTTTGTGTCTGATGAGTACCTGCGATTTGATTTCAGCCATTTTCAGCGCATTGCTGCAAAGGAATTGACGGCCATAGAGTCACATGTATCTGCAGCTATTCTACAAGACCACCCTTTGCAGGAATTCAGAGAGTCCACCATGGAGGAAGCAAAGGCAAAAGGGGCCTTGGCACTTTTTGGCGAGAAATATGGCGACAGCGTTCGGGTCATCCAATTGGGTGATTCAGTTGAATTGTGTGGAGGAACCCATGTGTCAACAACAGCAGCACTTTCGCCTTTTGTGATTGTGTCAGAGTCTAGTGTGGCTGCAGGCATTCGACGCATTGAGGCCTTAGCTGGGCATTCAGCCTCCATCTACCTTAAACAGGCACAGCAATCACAGCAAGCTATTTTGGCATTGACCAAGGGGCAGGATCCCTTGCAAGCGATGGAATCCATGAAAAAGGAATTGAGCACCATGCAAAAAGCATTGAAGTCCTACCAATCTGCTCAGGCAGGGGATTTGAAGGCAGAATTGCTGCAGTCAGCGAAGGCGATTGGGCCATACAACATGATGGCAGCCGCGGTGGACTTGGATGCGGGAAGCGCTAAAGACTTGGCCTTTGCCTTGGTGAAGCAAGACCCCAAATCTGTGGTTTTGTTGGCATTGAGCAATGATGGCAAGGCACAAGCACACATGGCTGTTGGCAAGCAAGCCTTGGACGTGGCCCATGCGGGTCAGTGGGTGAAGGCCTTGGGTCATCACATTCAAGGCAGCGGCGGTGGTCAAGACTTTTATGCATCTGCTGGCGGTAAAAGCCCAGCAGGCATACCCGATTTATTGCAAGCATTTGAAGAAAAACTTACATCATGCATCAACGCCTAAGCCTCCTGCTGTTGTTCAGCCTATCGCTGAGCACCAACGCTCAGACCTTTTACACTGACAGTAAAGTCTCTTCCACCAAAGTCTCCTTTGAGGCCTTTGCCTCACCGATGACCATGTTGCGAAAGGTGGCTTCTGATTTGCAGGGCAATCAAGTGCCTGTTTCTGACACTTGGCACGCCATGCTCAACACAGAGACAGGCATGGTATTCACATACAAGACAAGGGGCTTGCGCTTTGCTGTGGGTGTGGGTCAGTCGGATCTTCGTTGGGGCGTGTCAGATAGCATGGGCAATCGGGTGAATACCCATGCGCGCTACTGGACATTTCCTATCAGGGCGGGTTTGGTGACGCAAATCACGGATGTTTTCAGCTTAGAGGTGTGGCCACAATTGACCGTCCGCAAAGCGATTTCTCTGGAAAAAAATTGGTTGATTTTGCCGGTGGCCCCTCGGGCAGAAACCCCCCTAGCTGCTGGTTTAACCGTTGGTTCAGCCTTTCGAATGAATGACCATTTCAGCTTCACCCTTGGCGCTTTCATGGAGTTTGGATTGGATGATCTGGAAGATGCAGGCTCAGGCCCCGCTTTCAGAAGCCATGGAGAATTGCCCTTTTTCTTGGGTCTTCGAACAGGTTTGAGGTTCAGCCTCTAAAGGGCTTCAAGCAAGCCTTCAAGGGCCATGCCTCTGGAGGCTTTGATCCACACCATGGCACCCCTGACCGGATTGGACTCTAAATAAACCAGTGCATCCTTTGTGTTGTCATGTTTGACCATCGTGGGTGGAGCGTGTGTCTTGCTAAATGCCAAACCGACCAAGTGAACAGTCTTGAGATCCAAGGTTTGCATCAAATTCACCATGCCTTGATGAGCGGATTTTTCATGTGAGCCCATTTCAAAAATGTCCCCAGCGATGTAGACATGTGGCAGTTCAGGATGCAATGCATGCACAGCAAGCAAACTGGCTTCCATGCTGGAAGGGTTGGCGTTGTAGGCATCCAAGAAAATGCGATTGCTATCCGTTGTCAGCCATTGCCCGCGGTTGTTGGAGGGGATGTACGCTTCGATGCCTTGCGCAATGGCTTCATCTGCCATGCCCATGTAGCGCCCTAGGTTAACTGAGGCCACAAGGCTTCCGCTGTGAAAGTCGCCAACAAGGTGGCTTTGTGCTTGGGCATCCCCGATGGTCACATGCACACCCTGATCCTTTGATTGACAAACAACACCCTTGCTCGAGGGCAGTTTGTTGTTGCCTGCATGTTGCATCTGCAAGGGGTCCAAGTCGTTGACTAGCGATGGTTTGCCATGAGAGGTCAGCCACTGGTAGAGTTCTATTTTACCCTGAATGACACCGTCTACGCCGCCAAATCCTTCCAGGTGTGCCTGTCCAAAGTTGGTGATGTAGCCTATGTCTGGTGCAGCAATGGCAGTTAAGGAAGCAATCTCACCTCGGTGGTTGGCGCCCATTTCAATGACGGCTACTTCATGGAATTTTTTAAGGCCCAACAGGGTCAATGGCAAGCCAATGTGGTTGTTGAAATTCCCATCCGTTGCATGCACATTGAATGACTGACTTAACACAGACCGAAACAATTCCTTTGCCGTGGTTTTGCCGTTGCTGCCAGTCAACCCAATCAAGGTTCCACCCCAATTCATGCGATGTGCATGAGCCAGTTCCTGCAGGGAAGCAAGGGCGTTGACCACTTTGTAGACGCCCGGTTCATCGGCTTTTAGTCCGCTGTGCAATGTGTCAACAACCACAGCAACTGCACCCCTTTCTAAGGCCGCCTTTGCAAAGGTGTTGCCATCAAAATTGTCACCCTTGAGCGCAAAAAAAATCTGCCCAGCAGCCAATGTGCGGCTATCTGAGCAGATGTCATGTCCCTGCGAGACCAGGGCGAGTAGTTGACTGATCAAGGCTGGTAGCGGCGGAATTTATCTGCCTTCACTTTCTTTTGTTCCTTCTCGCGATCGGATGACTCATTCTGGAAGCCAAGTCGGTCCATGGCGCAACGGAATCCGATGAAGTCAGTGGATTGATCTTGCTCTAGGTGACGTCGAGCACCAGGGGAAAGCCAGTAGGCACGATCCTTCCAAGATCCTCCCTTGAAGACACGAGAATTGTTGCCAATCAAGGTCTTGTCAGCGTATTGATACATGGGGTTGTCATCTTCAGTCACACCGCCTTTATCGTAGGAAATGGATGATTCAACGTCACCATCTTGGAAATTCCTGTAATCGCTCTTCTTGTAGTTTCTGCGCGTGAGATTGTCAGTTACCGCCACGTCGCGAATGGGCAGTTGACCAGGCAGCCTTAACAAGACACTGTCTGTGCCGCCATCCTGGTTGGGAACCAATTTGTACTGTGGTTCAACCAATACGGCCAATTCACCAAGGCCTTCATAGTTGTCATCAAATTGCGTGAACTCATTGCCACGGAAAGGTCTGTGGTCTGCCATGTCCTGTCCTGATAGAGGACGGTATACATCAAGAACCCACTCTGCCACGTTGCCAGCCATGTCGTACAGGCCAAAATCGTTGGGAGGGTAAAACTTCACCTGCATGGTGATGTTAGCTTGGTCATTCAAGTAGCCACCAATACCCATGTTGTCACCGCCGCCGCGTTTGTAGTTGGCAAGCATGTCACCCATGTCACCTTTCTGACCGTTGCGAACAGTTGAGCCATTCCAAGAGTACTTGTTGCGATCAACGGTGCGGTTGTA
>DFSH01000035.1:25262-30145 GCA_002378565.1 Flavobacteriales bacterium UBA3442
AGACGGTACTTGGGAAGCAAGATGCCATCTTCAATGCGTGCAGGGCGACCTTCTTTGCCGTACTGAGTGTTGGGGTTCAAGTCCTTCACGCCACGCTTGTTTTGTTGGGTGTATTCACCGCCTTTGTACAAGTACACTTCGGTGTTGAAGCTTTGATCATCTTGCTGCTCATGCATGGTGTTGAGGATGCCTTTGTCGATGAGAATTTGCTCATTCACGCGATCAGTTCGCCATGAACAGTAGCGCATGGCCTGCTCCCAAGAAACACCGACCACAGGGTAGAAGTTGTAGGCAGGATGACGCAAGTAGTTCTCCACGTAGGTTTCATTGTAACCAAGCTTGTTTCGCCACACCAAGGTGTCAGGCAATGCCGATTGGTAAATCTGTGGGTAGTACCCGTAATCGTACACACGTCTAACCCAATAGAGGTACTCGCGATAATCTGCGTTGGTTACCTCACTTTCGTCCATGTAAAAAGATGCCACCGTGACACGCGAAGGTTGGTTGTTCCAGTCACGCTGGAAATCTTCCTCCACACGGCCCATGACAAAGGTGCCACCTTCAACGAAGACCAAACCGGGTCCAGCTTCCTGGCCCTTGTAGTCAAGGTTGATTTGGAATCCTCCATTGTTGCTTTTGTTGTAAGCCCATCCCGTTGTGCTGGATTGGGTCTTTGCGCAGCTGGCAAGCATCAAGCTAGCAGCTACAAGTAGAATGGTTTTACGAATCATCGGATAGTCAAATTAAAATTTTGGACACTTAATTCCTCTGCTGCGAGAGCGTTGAGATCGGCATGGGAATTGGTAAGACATGCTAATTTCATGTGCACCACCTAGGGTGTTTTTCAATGAAGAGATGGTGTAATCGTAGGAGTAGCCAAAAGTCCAGGGCATGTCATTGGGTGCAATGCCTATGATGGCCACAATGGCGTCAGGATTTGAGCTGAGTGCTCCCATGGCTTGGCGGTAAGCCAATCCACCAGTGATCAAGCCACGATTGAATGAGATGCCAGAAGTTAACTGCATGGCTCCGCCTTGGCTTTGAAAGACCGCGTGGGGGATGAGCAAGTTGTCCAGGTCATTGTACAAGCGCTTGCGTCCAATAGGAATCACTGCGCCAAGTTGACCGGTGAACTTCATGGGTAGGCTGTTGTTGCTCAAGAAGGCTTCATTGGGCTCAGTGACATGTGCAAAGGTTGCACCCATGTAGAAGTTGTCAGTGAAGCCTAAGATTCCAAAGGTTAAGTCAAAGTTCTGGCTATTGAGCACATTGGCACTGCCTGGAGGGATTTCATTGGTTGGCTTAACAAAGCCGTAGAAGGGATCGATTTGATCAGGGAATGTCAGGTTGCCCCAATCCAGCAATCGCTGACGGAATGTTCCTTGCGCACCAAACAGCACAGAGAAATCTCGGGTGACAGTTAGGTGGTAGGAGTATGCAAGCGACACCTCTGTCAAGCTCAAGGCGCCGTTGGCGGCCTCATCTTGCAACATCAATACGCCAACGCCGCCGTTGAGGGCGTCCACATATTGATCGTAAGAGGCTGAAGTCGTCTGATAAACGCCCAGCGTTGGGTATTGGTTTCGGTAGTTGACGTTCACCTTCGGACATTGACTCACGCCAGCAAAGGCGGGGTTCAAGTAGATAGGGTTGGCGTAAAACTGCGTAAAGTGTGCATCTTGAGCAGCCATGGATAAGAATCCAAGGCTTAGGGATGCTGAGATAAAGAGGCGAGAAAGGGCCATGTATAACGCGCGTAGATTAGAAGCACAAGTATACGATTTCCCTTGTTGTTTATGAAATGCTGATAAATATTGTCTCATGACAACAAAACGGCGAACTTGGCGTATTGTGATAAGCTACATGAACAGAGTACCCAACTTCTCCCCAACAAATGGTCTATGTCTGTTGATAATGACCATGTTATGCTCGTTTTCAGCGCAGGCACAACTCAGCAATTCTGCCCTTAGTCAAGGCGATTGGGCAGAGGTTAGTGTACCCAATGAAGCAATTTGGCGACTATCTGGTAGCGATTTAGTAACCTTAGGGCTGCCAGGAACGGCCTGGACAAGTGCCAATATTGGTGTATGGGGACTTCCTGCGGGCCTCTTGCCAGAGGCCAATGCCGTGTCACGATCTGTCGACCTGATAAGCCTGCCTATTTGGGTTGATGATGGCGGCGATGGCAGCTTTGATTCGGGGGATCACCTGTATTTCTACGGACAGCTCCCGCAGATCACAATTTACGACACCACCAAGCAGGATTTCGTGGTTCAACGGCACCATTACGCAGATGCTCAAACCTACTTTGTCACCAGCACGGAAGGCGGACGCCGGGTGGCATTGACGCAACTACAGCCTCAAAGCAATGACACCATCAATCGACACCGCTACATCAACCGGCACGAAGAAGACAATGTCAATTTGGTGGGGGGTGGCCGACAATGGTTTGGTGAAATATTTGATTTTGTGCTCACCCGACAGATTGACTTAGGACTTGCTGCGTTGGATGCCAATTCCATGGCCAAGTTCACGATGCGGGCAGTGGCTCGTTCAACGACATCTTCCACCGACATGACCTTGGAGACCGCGATGGGTCAAGTGGGCAGTATCAACATGCAATTGGTTTCTGCGAGTTCTCATGCCAACTATGTGGATGATGCCAGGGGTGATTGGACACAAGCCGGCAATGGCGTCAATGCATGGGGCATGGTGCAAGTTGACTTTGACCGAAGCAATGACCCAAGCGCAACCGCCTGGTTAGACTACCTTGACGTCAAGGCTGATGCGCCCTTAGACTGGGCCAAGTACCACGCTGCCCTGCGCTGGTTGCCTGTCGACGATAGCGTGCGGGTTTTTCGCATGAAAAACGCAAGTGCTCAGGCACTACCTAAAGTCTGGGATGTGACTGACCCCGCCCATGTGAGAGAGCGTCAAGGAGCAGTTGTTGGCAATGATTTACTGTGGAATATGCCCTTGGATTCAGCCCGAACGGTGATGGTTTTCACTCCCTATTTGGCACCAACACCAACCCTTGGATCCATTGTGGCCAATCAAGACATTCGAGCATGGGGACAGACGGATTATGTGATTGTGGCCCCCGAGCATATGCTGATAGAAGCCGAGCGACTCGCTCAGTTTCATCGTGATCGGGGGCTGACCGTTCAGGCTGTTGATGTGCAGCATGTGTACAATGAGTTTTCAGGAGGTGTTCAGGATCTGACAGCCATCAAAGACATGATGCGCATGTTGTGGTCTAACGCCAGCAGCCCGTCAGACAAGCCTGAGTATTTGCTCCTTTTTGGCGATTGCAGCTATGACATGAAGGGGCGCCTGAGTCCAAATCAAAACCAGATTCCGGCCTTTCAAAGTCAAGCTAGCTTCAGCTTGTACACATCCTTTGTCACCGATGATTATTTAGGGTTCATGGACGACAATGAAGGCCTACAGTTGACCCGGAAGACCTTGGATCTATGCATCGGTCGGATGACAGTGAACACCCTGTCTGAAGCGAAATCTGTGGTAGACAAGGTGATTGCTTATTCAGACCCCAGCCAATCCCTCGGAGATTGGCGCAAAAAAGTGTTGTTTGTGTCGGATGATGCAGATGCGGGCTGGGAGCCACTTCTGACCACCATTCCCGATCGCATTGCTGAGCGACTGGATACCCTTTACCCATTCTTGGATGTGGAGAAAATCTACTCTGACAGCTATGTTCAGCAGTCGAGTGCTGGGTCTCAAAGCTACCCTGGCGTGAGGCAAGATCTCTTGCAAAACATCAATGACGGCAATTTGGTGACAACCTATGTGGGCCACGGCGGTGAAGTGGGGTGGAGCAGTGAAAACATCTTGCAGTTGGCCGATGTGACAGCCTTCAGTAACGGGGCGAAATTGCCCTTGTTTGTCACCATCACCTGCGAATTCTCTCGCTTGGATGATCCCCTGAGGACGTCTGCAGGAGAGGAGTTGTTGATGAATCCCCTAGGCGGGGCCATTGCCTTGCTCAGCACAACACGGGTGATTTATGTGGATGCAGGCGCCATGCTCAGTGACAGCATTTTCCATACGATTTTTGAAAAGGAAGACAACAATTACCGAACCTTTGGTCAGATCCTTCGCTCAGCAAAAAATTCAACAAACCGTTCGGACAAGCTTCGATTCACCTTGCTTGGTGACCCGGCCTTGCGCTTAAATGTCCCTGAACATGACATCGTTATTGACAGCCTCAATGGCCTTGTGCTTCCTGCAGTATCTGGATTGAATGACACCTTGAAGGCCCTGTCTCAAGTGCGCATATCTGGCCACATTCAAGAGGGCCTATCGGGCCAGGTGATGTCTACATTCAATGGCCGCCTTAAGCTCATCCTCTTTGACAAGGCGCAGCAAAGACAAACCTTGCGCAACGATGGCCAGGGACCTGTCATCAACTTCAATACATGGGACAATGCGGCCTACAGGGGTGATGTTGATGTGGTCGATGGTCAATTCACAGCGACATGGTTCATGCCCTTAGACATTGCTCTGCAAGTTGGTAAGGGGCGCTTATCCTTGTATGCTGACAACGGTCTGATAGATGCCTCAGGGTCTGATGGCCGCTTGCTGGTGGGAGGCATCAACACCTCAGCACCTCTGGACACATCAGGTCCATCCATCGAGGTGTTCATAGGAAACACAGGTTTCATCGATGGAGGCGTCACTGGGCCTGACCCCTTAGGCTTGGTGCGATTGAGTGACCCCAGTGGCATCAATGTGGTTGGCAACGGCATTGGCCATGATTTGATGGGTGCTTTGGACGGGGATTGGAATCAGGCTTTTTCTATGAATTCGCGGTTTGAGGCA
This sequence comes from Flavobacteriales bacterium UBA3442, assembly GCA_002378565.1. GTDB lineage: Bacteria > Bacteroidota > Bacteroidia > Flavobacteriales > Schleiferiaceae > TMED14. Next base: position 30,102 of record DFSH01000035.1, read on the forward strand.
GACCCCAACACCTACCAAAGTGGTCAAGCAACTTGGCCGTTCAA
>DFSH01000074.1:0-189 GCA_002378565.1 Flavobacteriales bacterium UBA3442
GTGTAGGTGCTCTGTCCATCAGCTGTTGACCCAAAGGCCACCACCGTGAGGCAGCAACCATCATGAGCCACTGATTGGTCCACCTTGAGCTCAGCTGCTAAAGGGCTTGAAAGCTCAATATGCACATTGCCTGCGTCGTGGGTGATGGCGTGAACGCCAACGGTATTTTCTATGATTCCTGTGAACACC
>DFSH01000074.1:496-6268 GCA_002378565.1 Flavobacteriales bacterium UBA3442
ATGGTGCCTCAAGGGCCCTATGTCAACCCACGATCCAAGCCCTGAAAGCTGCCGGTCTGAGCGAAGAACAGTGCAGTATTCTTAAGGGAAGAGAAGCCCGTGGCGTCAAAGGATGGACCTCTTTTCCGGGTGAAGACGCTGGCCTCTATGCCCGCACGATTGATGTCGATGCCCGAGATGCAGAAGGCCTGCATAAGCTGAGACAGGCTGGGGCTGACCTTGGCAAGTTATTGGCTTCAGACAAAGTAGATCACATTCACGTAGACGCTGGCAAAGGGGGCGATACCGTCGCTGAAGGCGTTGCCTTGAATAGCTACCGCTACACGGATTTGCTTGGCAAAAAAGCCAGCGAAGCATGGACGCTCAAAGGCATCCAGGTGGCTCATGGGTCCAAGGACCAAGCAGACCTGTCAAAGGCTGTGCATATCACCAGGGATTTGGTCAATGCACCTGTGTGGAGTTTGACCGCCATGGACCTTGCAGATCAGGCAGAGAAACTGGGCAAAGACCATGGCTTCCAAGTCACCGTGCTAGGCAAATCTCAAATTGAGTCCTTGAAGATGGGCGGCTTGCTTGCTGTGAACAAAGGCAGCATCGACCCACCAAGGTTTATAATTCTTGAGCACAAACCCGAAAACGCAAGCAACGACAAGCCCATTGTTTTGGTAGGCAAAGGCGTGGTGTATGACACCGGCGGCCTCAGCCTCAAACCAAGCCCCTACATGGAAGACATGAAATGTGACATGGGCGGTTCGGCAGCTGTGATTGGTGCCTTTTGCGCCATGGCCTCACAGGGCTTGAACAAACACGTGATTGGCTTGATTCCAGCCACGGATAACCGACCTGGCGGCAATGCCGTCACACCTGGTGATGTAATTACCATGATGAGCGGGCACACGGTTGAAGTCCTGAACACGGACGCAGAGGGACGTCTCATCCTTGCCGATGCCTTGCATTACGCGAAGAAATACCAGCCAAGTTTGGTCATGGATCTGGCCACCTTGACCGGTGCTGCAGCTAGAGCCATTGGGCGACAGGCTTCAGTTGCTATGGGAACCGCCTCCGACACAATCATGACAGATTTGGTTACCAGTGGTTTTGACTGCCATGAACGTGTGGTGATATTCCCTTTCTGGGATGATTACGCTGATTTGATCAAAAGCGAGATTGCTGACATGAAGAACATTGGTGGCGCTGAAGCTGGCGCTGTCACAGCAGGCAAGTTTCTTGAGCATTACACCGACTACCCCTATGTGCACATTGACATTGCTGGACCCGCCTTTTTGGATGCGCCCTGGTGCTACTTTGGCAAAGGTGCGACAGGAGTTGGCGTGCGTCTTTTGATGGCCTTCCTTAACAGACAAGACTGAGCTGCAATGCAAGCAGTTGTCATTGGCATCAGTTGTGGCGACCTCAACGGCATAGGCCTTGAAGTCACGCTGAAAGCCTTGCAAAAAAAGTCAGCAGCCCTTGAATCCGGTCAGCTTGAGATTCGCCTGTACTGCCGGGAAGATGTATTGTTTGCCTACCATGCTTTGATGCCCGATTTCCCTCCAGTGGGGGAAGCCATTCAGGCCATCAACCCATGGCAAGATCGCGCCATCAACCTGCAGCCGGGCGCCCTCCGCCCTGAAATAGGCCAGGCAGCCCTGGACAGCTTTTCCATGGCATGTGATGACTTGGAAAGCGGACGCATTCACGCCTTGGTGACAGCTCCCTTGCACAAGGCAAACTTGCCTGCGCAGGATGGCCAGCCCTTCAGTGGCCACACCGGCTACTTGTCTCAACGATTCCACGGCAAGGCCTTGATGGTCCTGTCAGCTGGCACAACCCGCGTGGCCCTAGCCACTGAACATGTGCCAATCAAGGAATTGAATGCACTGCTGGGGCCTGAGTTGCTCACAGAGAAGTTGCATGCCTTTCATCAGGCACTCCAGATCGACTTTGGCATCAGTAATCCCTCGATTTCCGTGCTTGGCTTGGACCCTCATGCTGGTGATCACGGCGCCATTGGCGAAGCTGACAAAGCATGGGTCAAGCCCGTGATTCAACGACTGCAAGATGGTGGCATGTCCATCTCTGGACCGCAGCCCGCTGATGGGTTTTTTGGTCGCAAAGGGCATGAAACCGTGGATGGCGTCATGGCCATGTACCATGACCAAGGGCTGATCCCCTTCAAGCTGCTTCACTTTGGCCAAGGGGTAAACAGCAGCCACGGGCTTTCCCATGTCAGAACCAGCCCTGATCACGGGGTTGCATTTGACATCGCAGGCGAAGGCAAGGCCGACGCCGGAAGCATGCTAGCAGCCATTGATGCAGCCATTGCCATGGTGCAGCAGCGCAAATTTTTCCATGGCCAATGATGCCACGTATAAGGGGATAATGGCGTATATTTGCCGCCCCAAAGCAAACTGATTGTGAGAAAGCGCGAAACGGTCCTGACCTTCTCTGGTCTCTCTCTCGGTGAGCATGCTCTGGATTATCATCTCGATGATGCGTTCTTTGCTTCCTATGAAAACCCGGACCTTGAGGGGCTTCACTGCCCGGTCAAGATTTCAGGCTCGCTGCGTAAGGCCAACAACATGTTGACGTTGAACCTTGCATTTGATGGACTGTTGGATTGCCAATGCGATATCAGCAACGAGCCCATGTCTCTACCGCTAACAAATGCCTACCAGGTGATTGTTCGTTTTGGCAATGCCTTTGACGATAGCAATCCGGATCTCATCATTCTCCCCTTTGGAGAGATTGAAGTGGACTTGAGCCAGCTGTTCTACGAACTGGTGGCCCTTTCCATCCCCATGAGAAAGGTCAGACCTGACCTGGTTTCAGACGAAGACGAAGACGATTCATTGGATGACACAACGTATTTGAGCAATTGAATTAAAGTAGACTACCATGGCACATCCTAAAAGACGCCAATCCACGACACGCCGCGACAAGCGACGCACCCATTACAAGGCTGAAATGCCCCAATTGGCTATTTGCAAAACCACGGGCGAAGCCCATTTGATGCACCGCGCACACTGGTTTGAAGGCAAGATGTATTACAAGGGCAAGGTGGTGATTGACAGCACGGAGGAAGCTCAGGCATAATCCATTTTTATTGATTTTATGGCCGCTTTAGGTCATTTTTGCGCTAATCCGAGGCTTTTTGCCTCGGATTTCGTGTTTTTAATCGCACCTTTGCTGGCTAAACAACTACGGAATGAACCTAGAAAGAACTGCAATCCTTCATTAAATTTGTCTCTAAATCTGGCATCTCAGAGGTCGCCCTTGAAATGGATGACTTCAAAGTCACTGTAAAAACCGGCAAAGGAGAGGCCGTCCTGGTCCAAGCCACTGCTGCACCGGCTGCTGCACCGGCTGCTGATTTCCCTGCTGCACCTGCTGCTGATTCCCCTGCTGCACCTGCTGCGGATGAATTCGCCCACTGCATTGCAGTTAAGTCACCCATGATTGGCACCTTTTACCGTCGACCATCGCCAGATAAGGACATCTTTGTCAATGTCGGTGACGTTGTTGCAGAAGGCGATTGCGTTTGCATCATCGAGGCCATGAAGCTCTTCAATGAAATTGAAAGTGAAGTTGCTGGTAAGATTGTCAAGGTCTTGGTTGAAGACGGCTCGCCTGTCGAGTACGACCAGCCCTTGTTTTTGGTTGACCCCTCTTAGGCCATAGCTATGATTAAAAAAATCTTAATCGCCAACCGCGGTGAGATTGCCATGCGCATCATTCGCACGTGTCGCGAAATGGGCATCCAAACGGTGGCAGTCTATTCTACAGCAGACAGAGACAGCCTGCATGTTCGTTTTGCAGATGAGGCAGTGTGCATTGGACCCGCAGCTTCTTCAGAAAGCTATTTGAAAATTGCAAACATCATGGCGGCCGCTGAGGTCACCAACGCAGATGCCATCCATCCCGGTTATGGCTTCTTGGCAGAGAATGCTTATTTCTCCAAAATCTGTGCAGACAATGGCATCAAATTCATTGGCGCCAGCCCTGAGCACATTGCACGCATGGGGGATAAGGCTTCAGCAAAACAAACCATGAAAGAGGCTGGCGTTCCCTGCGTGCCTGGTTCAGATGGCTTGTTGAAGAATTTGGATGAGGCAAAGAAAATAGCAAAATCCTTTGGCTACCCAGTGATGATCAAAGCCACGGCAGGTGGCGGCGGCAAAGGCATGCGTGCTGTGTGGTCTGCCTCCGAGATCACCAAGGCCTGGGAAGATGCCCGGCAGGAAGCAAAGGCTTCCTTTGGCAATGACGCTATGTACATGGAGAAGCTCATTGAGGAGCCTCGTCACATTGAAATCCAAATCATTGGGGATTGCAACGGCAACGCTGTGCACCTGAGCGAGCGTGATTGTTCCATTCAGCGACGCCATCAAAAATTGACCGAAGAGACCCCTTCGCCTTTCATGACGGATGAACTCCGTTCTGCCATGGGCAAATCTGCTATTCTCGCAGCAGAGTACATCAAGTATGAAGGTGCCGGAACCATTGAATTCTTGGTTGACAAGCACCGCAATTTTTACTTCATGGAAATGAACACGCGGATTCAAGTTGAGCACCCCATCACCGAAGAAGTGACAGACTACGATCTGATCCGTGAGCAAATCAAAATGGCCAGCGGTGTTGCCCTTTCTGGTCGAAGCCATGAACCGAAGCAATGGGCTATTGAATGCCGAATCAATGCTGAAGATCCGCACAACAATTTCCGGCCAAGTCCAGGGAAAATCACGGCATTCCATGCCCCCGGCGGCCATGGTGTTCGCGTCGACACCCATGTGTACGCGGGCTATACCATTCCACCGAACTACGACTCCATGATTGCCAAGCTGATTGTGACAGGTCGCAATCGCAGCCAAGCCATTGAGCGCATGAAGCGTGCCTTGGACGAGTTCGTGATTGAAGGCGTGAAAACCACCATCCCTTTCCATCAGCAATTGATGGTGCATTCAGATTATGTGGAGGGCAACTACACCACCAAATTCATGGAAGACTTCGAGATCAAATAGCCTCGAAATTTGCAAAACAATAGAGCATCAATCATGGCAGATCGCACAATCACCAAGGGGTTCATTGACCCAACCTTTCAGGTGCGAAATCTGCTGCAACGCTTTCTTGGTCTACTCTACCACAGCTACTATTACATCTTGATGTTTGTGAGTATCATTGGTCTGTTTCCCTGGCTTTTCCATTACTCCAAGCACGACAAAGACTTCCCTTCCTTCTACCGCTTTGGCCGCTTGTGGTCCGCATTGATCCTTAACGGGATGGGACTGGTCAGAAAGGTGACCTATGAAGCAGACATCCCCTGGGACAGACCCTATGTGGTGGTGGCCAACCACAGCAGCGAACTAGACATCATGGTCACCTACCGCTTGGTGAAGTCCCCCACCGTTTTCATTGGCAAGATTGAATTGACCCGCATTCCCCTTTTTGGCTTTTTCTTTAAGCGTTCAAGCATCTGTGTGGACAGAAAAAGCTTGGCAAGCGCCCGTGAAGTGATGGCCCAATCCTCAGACTGTTTGACAAGGGGCCTAAACATGTGTATCTACCCCGAGGGAGGCATTCCAAAAAACCCTGCCATGCTGCTGGGTCCCTTCAAGCGTGGGGCGTTCAAGCTAGCTATCGAACACGGTGCTGACATCCTTCCCATCACCTTTGGTGGGCATCGTCAGCATTTCCCTGACCTGCTGAAAGGCGGCAGACCAGGCGTCATTAGGGCCACGGTACACAAGCCTATTGCGACCAAAGGAATGGCCC
>DFSH01000074.1:6503-14167 GCA_002378565.1 Flavobacteriales bacterium UBA3442
AGGCGATGCGCAAGCGCTGAGCAACAGGGTTCATGACGTAATTTTGTCCCAGTTGAAAACCTACAGAAAGCTTTCATGAGCATCCAACAAGCAGACATCCTGAAACTCGCCCACCTCGCCAGATTGAAAATGACCGAGGAGGAGGCTACAGCCATGCAGGCTGATATGGTGAAAATACTTGAATTTGTCAGTCAAATTGAAGCCATGGACCTTGATGGTGTGGAGCCGCTTGTGTACCTATCTGATCGGGAGAATGTACTTCGCGATGACCAATCCAATGAGGCCATGACACAAAAGCAAGCTCTGAGCAACGCCCCAGATGCCAACAGTGACTACTTCAAGGTCCCTCGCTTCATGGACAAAAGCTGAATAGCTTTAGCTGTTGAGCTTAGCGTGAGCTGCAAGACAATCTCATCTCTGATTCCTATAGCATACTTTTGCCCGCATGCGCAAGAACAACAAAGCAGCCGTTGGCTTCATTTTTGTAACCATGCTTCTGGATGTGATTGGCTTAGGGATCATCATCCCCGTCATCCCCGCATTGATTCAGGAGCTGACAGGCTCTACGCTATCTGAAGCCTCGCAATATGGCGGTTGGTTAATCTTTGCCTATGCCTTTTTTCAATTTGTCTTCGCACCCATTGTCGGCGGCCTGAGTGATCGGTTTGGCCGGCGCCCGGTCCTCTTATTCTCCCTGTTTGGCTTTGGAATAAACTACCTGTTGCTAGCCTTTGCGCCAACCATTGCATGGCTGTTCATTGGCCGCATCATTTCTGGCATATTTGGTGCCTCCTATTCAACAGGTGCAGCTTACATCGCAGATGTCAGTAGCAATGAAAAACGGGCACAAAACTTTGGGTTGATCGGTGTGGCCTTTGGTGTAGGATTCATCATTGGACCAGTGATCGGGGGTGTGTTGGGTGAAATTGGTTCTCGAATTCCATTTTTTGCGGCCGCAGGACTTTCCATTATCAATTGGCTCTACGGCGTCTTTGTCTTACCTGAATCCTTACCTGAATCCAAGCGCCGACCCTTTGACTGGAAAAAGGCCAACCCCATTGGATCGCTGATGGCGCTCAAACATTACCCAGCTGTTGCTAGCCTGGTGGGCACCTTTGCCTTCATCTACCTTGGGTCCCATGCCGTGCATGGCACATGGAGCTATTTCACCATGGAAAAATTTGCCTGGTCTGAGTCCATGGTTGGCTACTCTTTAGGTGCAGTTGGCATTGCCAGCGCCATTGTGCAAGGCGGCTTGATTCGTGTCATCATTCCAAAAATTGGCGAGTACAAAACCCTGATTTTTGGCCTGTTGATGAACCTGATTGGCCTCCTTCTCTTTGCCTTTTCGCCTACGGGTTTTTGGATGTTTGTCTTCATTGTACCCTACTGCTTGGGCGGCTTTGCCGGCCCCGCATTGCAGGCTATCGTCACCAAGCAAGTGCCCGACAATGAGCAGGGCCAGCTGCAGGGAACCCTGACGAGTACCATGAGCGCTACGGCCATTGTGGGACCCCTGTTGATGACCAGTGTTTTTGCCTACTTCACCTCAGGCAATGCGCCTTTTTACTTCCCGGGTGCCGCCTTTGTGCTGGCTGCTGCATTTGTGGCTATTGCGTTGGTGATCATCGTCAAGCGCGGCGAAGCGAAGACGACGGGGCGGGAGCTTTGATCCGTCTATTGAACGACAATACGTATCGGTAGTTCCCCACTGTGCATTTCAGCAATCACCTTGATGGAGTCCATGCTGAGATCGTTTTTTGTCTTCGTCATGTAACTGGTCAATGTGATGAATTTCCCAGGGAAGACGATGCGATTCTTTGCTTCGAATGTCCCTATTTCTTCACGGTTTACCGAAAGGTAAACGCGCATCATAGCACCCACGGCTGTCCCTTGAATGACCTTGAATCCTTTAGGAATAGCTTCATCAACACGATTAACAAGTACCCATTCATCATTGGGTTTTTCCAAAATCAACACGTCATTTGAGTCAATGATGCCGTAATCCATCAAATTGAAGCTGTCAGGGCTATGGAAATAGACATCAATGTGGTTTTCAATGACTGGATCACCTGATAGCGTATCGCATGACGTAATCATCAAGGCCAAAAGGGCGACACCAAATAAATGAACAAAACTGATTGACCTCTTTGCCATCATTAACTCATGCATGACCTCTGTGTGTATTCATTGGTTCAGTTCACTCACGCCAATAGCTTAATGCTTGTTGGTGATGCTCACTGACCAAATGGTGATTTTATCACCAATAACAAGTGCAATTACCATGCCATTAGCTTAGGCAAAATCCATGATTCGGTGGCCCTTTGAAAGCATCTGTTTGCCTGAATTCGCAACGGCGAGTTGTTGCTTCTTTTCTCTACCATCTTGATGTATCAAAGGCATTCAATCCTTCACCGCCTCAGGGTTCACAATCAGTAAATTGCTCAAAGAGGCAATGGCCAATGACAGGCCTGCCAACAACATGGCATTGATGGCTGAATCCCCAAAAAGGAAGGTGTAAATAGCCACCAAAGACGTGGCTGCCACGATTTGCGGGATGACAATGAACATGTTGAATAGGCCCATGAATACCCCCATTTTCTCGCCATCAATGAAGCTGGAAAGCATGGCGTAGGGCATGGATAATATGGAGGCCCATGCAATGCCAATGGCCATGAATGCAACGCCTAAGTAATCAGGGCTATCCATCCAAAACATGCTGAAAAACCCCAAGGCGCCAATCATCAATGAAGCCATGTGCAGGTTACGTCGGTTGATCTTTCGTCGCGAGGTGTACAGGGTCAACAACAGGGCGAAGGCCATGGAGCTCAAGCCATACATGCCCATGTTTGCTCCCACTTGGTCTGCTGCGTCATTGTATGCTTGGCTGGCCAACTGGTAGCCTTCAATCACCTCGTCCGACGCCACATTCAAGTGGATGGCCTGGGGCTTTGGGGCGTTAAACACATGCGCTGTCAAGGCTGGTGTCGCCATGGACCACATGGCGAAAAACGCAAACCAGGAAAAAAACTGCACAAGACCTAAGCGCTTCATCGTCAATGGCATGTTTTGGATGTTACTCAGGATTTCTCGGCCTGCGACAAGGGGATTTTTTGCGTTTTTCTTTGCCGCTTCAAAGGCTTCCATGTCCTCTGGGGGGTATTCATCTGTAGTAAAGACCGTGATGAGCATGCTGACGATGAATACCGCGGCACCCAGGGCAAAGGCAACCTTCACAGACATAGGAACCACACCGGGGTCAGCTACATTGCTAACGCCCATTTTGGTGATGAACAAGGGCAGGTTAGACGCCACCCAAGTGCCAATACCAATGATGAGGGTTTGCATGACAAACCCATAAGACCGTTGGTTGTTTGGCAGTTTGTCCGCCACAAGAGCCCTGAATGGCTCCATGGAAATATTGATGGAGGCATCCAACACCCACAAGCTGCCTGCTGCCATCCACAAAACCGATGAATGAGGGACAGCAAACAGGGCAAGGGAGCTCAGCACTGCACCAATCAAAAAGAAGGGCCGCCTTCTACCCCACCTGGCATGCCACGTTTTATCAGACAAATAACCAATGATAGGCTGAACAATCAGGCCAGTTAGTGGTGCCGCAATCCAAAGCATTGGAATGTCATGCTCATTGGCGCCTAGGGTTTGAAATATCCGACTCATGAATCCGCCTTGCAGGGCAAAGCCAAACTGGATGCCCAAAAAGCCAAAGCTCATGTTCCATATTTGCCAAAATTTGAGTTGGGGTCTATGCGTGCTTGACATCCAATTAGTTTTAGGTGGTCCGATTAAGCCTTGTTGCTCCAGCGGTAAAGCCTCGCTGGCTTGTGGTAGACGCCAGTCTGCTTTTCCTCCAAGGGAATAACCCAATTGTCATTGATGACTTTTTTTCTAAAGTTTCGCTTGTCAAAGGTGGTTCGAAGGATGACCTCATGCACTGACTGCATCTGTGTGAGGGTGAACTTTTCAGGCAATAGCTTGAAGCCAACCTGCATGTCTTTCAAGGCTTTTCTCAAGGTGCCTAATGCGCGATTGAAGATGTCATTGTGATCAAATGCCAGAGCAGGGACATCGTAGGCGTCTGCCCAGAAAACCCGCTTAGCAAAACCTGATGCTGATGGGTTGAAGTCTTCCATTTTCACCAAGGCATAGTAAGCGATGGTGATGACCCTTGCTTCAGGGTTGCTCCGATGTGTTCTTAGCCATGGCAGATCATTGGTGTTGCTGACGCGATTGGGGTCACCAAAAGCGCCACATTGTCGCAAATACAACCCCGTCAACCCAGTCAGTTCTTTGAGCACCCGAGAGGCTGCTTCATCAAGGCTTTCCTCATCCTGCAAATGATCTCCCGGCAAAGCAAACCGATGGTCTTGACCCAGGTCTTCTTGTTCAATCAAGAGCGCGTTGAGCCTCTGGCCATCAAAGCCAAAAACGACACAGTCTACAGAAACATTGGGATTGATCATTGCGTAAGCATAAATGTACGAAATACACTTAGCCGATCGTCATGGGCAGTCAAGATCAACCTTCGTGTACGAAATACACTTTCTCTACGATTAAGTTGTACCTTTGAAAACCGTGAATTCCTCTATCCAACATATTGCTGTGATCACTTCCGGTGGCGACGCACCTGGAATGAATGCTGCCATCCGAGCCGTTGCCCGGACTGCATCCTACCATGACCTCAAGGTCAGTGGTTATTATCGCGGCTACGATGGCTTGATGGATGGGGATTCGGTAGGCATGACTGCGCGAAGCGTAAAGAACACATTAGCTATGGGTGGAACCTGGCTGAAATCAGCCCGTTCTGAGGCCTTTAGAACTGTTCAAGGACGCGCCATAGCTGCAAAGACATTGGAGTCTGACGGGGTTGATGCCCTGGTGGTGATTGGCGGTGATGGGAGTTTCAGGGGTGCGCAGGCCTTGTCTGAAGAGCACGGGATTCCCGTGATTGGCATACCCGGAACCATTGATAACGATCTGTATGGCACAGATCACAGCATTGGATTTGACACCGCGGTCAACACGGTGATGCATGCTGTAGATAAGATTCGTGACACCGCCAACAGTCACAATCGCTTTTTTTTGGTTGAGGTAATGGGGCGAGACTCAGGCTTCATTGCTTTGAGCGCAGCCATTGCAACTGGGGGCATGGATGCCATTTTACCCGAGGTTGAGTACAGCGTTGATGAACTCTTTGAGACGGTCAGGCAGGGTGCCAAACACAAAAAAACGTCCAATATTGTCATTGTCGCAGAAGGATCAACCATTGGAAGCCCTGCAGAATTGGCTCAGGCCTTGGTGACAGAGTTTCCTGAACTGGATGTCAAGGTGAGCACCTTGGGTCACATGCAGCGCGGCGGATCCCCCAGCCACTTGGATCGAATCCTGGCTGGACGATTGGGTGTTGGCGCAGTGGACGGCCTGCTTCAGGGGAAAAACCAGGTCATGGTTGGCCTTCAGCAAGGACAGCTCAACTACGTGCCCTTTGACAAAGCCTGCTCGCAAGGCAAGGACCTCAACCTGGACCTCTTGCGTGTTGCAGACATTCTATCTATTTGATCATTACAGCCCTTGAATCTGTTTGATAATCTACTACATTCACACTCATGAAACGCATCGCTATCAATGGGTTTGGCCGCATCGGCCGACTCACCTTTCGTAACTTATTATTGCTTGACAACGTGGAGGTTGTCGCCATCAATGACCTCACAGACATACGCACCCTGACACATTTGCTCAAGCATGATTCTGCTCAGGGCGCCTTTGACGGCAGCGCTGAGGTTGGCGATGGCTGCATTGTAGTCAACGGTCAGGCAGTCACTGTGACCAGCGAACCGCGCCCATTGGACCTGCCCTGGCAAGCCATGAAGGTCGATTTGGTGATCGAGTGCACAGGGCTGTTCACAGACCAAGTGGCCTTAGACCAGCACCTGCAAGCGGGTGCCGGCAAAGTGCTGTTATCTGCACCGGGCAAAAACGGCATCAAAACTGTCGTCAATGGGGTGAACGACGAGACGCTCACTGCGGATGATCACATCGTCAGTAATGCCTCCTGCACCACCAACTGCTTGGCTCCTATGATGAAGGTTTTGAATGACAGTTTTGGTGTGGAACGCGCCTACATGTTGACAGTCCACGCCTACACCAATGACCAGAACATCTTGGACGCACCCCATCGGGATTTGCGTCGGGCACGAGCTGCTGCACACAACATCATTCCAACGACTACTGGCGCAGCAAAAGCAGTGGGGCTGGTCTTGCCAGAATTGGCTGGACGCATTCATGGCTATGCCATGCGGGTTCCCACCATCACGGGATCTGCCACCGACGTCACGGTTGAACTGTCACAAGATGCCTCTGCTGAGGCCATCAATGCCGCCATGAAAACAGCAGCTGAAGGGCCACTCAAGGGCATTTTGCAATTCAGCACGGAGCCCCTTGTTTCCTCTGACATCATAGGCAACAGCCATGGCTGCATCTTTGATAGCCAACTGACATCTTCGCAGGGAAACTTGGTGAAGATCATGGGCTGGTACGATAACGAAGCTGGTTATGCTGCCAGACTGGCGGGCGTGGCCAATACCTTGCTTAACCTCTGAACTGACCTCACATGATTATTATTGTAGAAAGCGGTTCAACCAAAGCCGATTGGATATTGCTCAATGGGGATGGCAGTGAATGCAAGCGTTGGAATTTGATGGGGTTCAATCCCTACTTCCATTCCTCAGCCACGGTTGAAGATGCGTTGAACAGTCACCATGAAATAGCCCAATACGCACATGATGTTGAGCAGGTCTGGTTCTATGGCGCAGGCTGCAGCTCCGACAAGCTCAACGCTGTCATTGGGAAAGGGCTCAAGCGGGTATTCACGCGGGCAAGCATCCATGTCGATCACGACTTGAAGGCTGCGGCCTACGCCACCTACGCTGGCCAGCCACACATTGCATGCATCCTAGGGACAGGCTCTAACTCCTGCTTTTTTGATGGCCAAACCATTCGCGAAGAAGTGCCGGCTCTGGCATACGTTTTGGGAGACGAAGGCTCTGCCAGCTACATTGGCAAACGCCTTGTGGCAGATTTCATTTACGGCCGCTTACCCAAGGCTCTGATGGCTGACTTTTCCGAGCAATACGACACTGACAAAACGGAAATCTTGCAGCATGTCTACAACCAACCCCATGCCAACGTGTACCTGGCGTCCTTCTCTACCTTTGCTGGGCAGCACACGGACGATCCGTACATTCAAGCATTGGTCAAGTCGGGCTTTGACCAGTTCATTGACATCCATGTCTGCTGCTTCCCTGAAGCTTTAGCTGGTGCGCCTGTGAATTTTGTTGGATCTGTTGCTAAGGCTTTTGAGCCCGTGTTAAAAGCCTGCTGCGAAGCAAGAAACCTCAATTATGGCCGCACCCAAGCAAAGCCTGTCAATTTGTTGGTTGACTACCATCTCACCGTCAAGCAGGTGTTAAGCAAGCCAATTCTGTCATGAAAATGGGGCTGATTTTTGACCTGGACGGTGTCCTTGTTGATAGTGCAGCCTTTCATTTCAAAGCATGGCAACGCATGGCTGAATCCCTGGGTATTGCCTTTGACCTTGAGGCCAATGAGCAGCTCAAAGGCTTATCAAGGGCACGATCCATGGA
>DFSH01000019.1 GCA_002378565.1 Flavobacteriales bacterium UBA3442
CATCAGTTATGCCTGGGTCTAGGCCCCATGTATGTCCATGAGAAAATACTGGAGACCCTTGCTTTAGCCAAGCATTGGCAAGCAAAAGGCAAGCAAGTTGTGCCTTTGTTTTGGATGGCGACAGAGGACCATGATTTTGAAGAAATTCGGTCCATGCATGCTAACGGCCAGGTTTACCGCTACGCCTCAGCCATGTCTGGTGGTCCTGTGGGAAAGATTCCTGCATCAGATGCTTTGCCGGCCATTGCTTCAATGGCTGATGACATGGCACATCAACCCTCCCTTAAGCCATGGATAGATGCCATGCAATCAGCATACAGTTGCGGAAGTGGCTTGGCAGTCGCTCATCGTCAATTGATACAGAGTCTTTACCCAGACATCCTTTGCTTGGATGCTAGCGATGCCCGTTTGAAAGCATTGGCTGGTGGTTTATTCAAGGCTGTGATCAAGCGAAAGCCATTGATGAAGTCTGCAGCCAAAGCTTCTGCCTTGTGGGGTGACGAGGTGGATGCCATGCCGGTACCTTTCAAAGACAGCCCCTTGTTTGATACATCTCACCCAGGTAAGCGGCTTAGAATTGTTGCCCATGAAGGCGGTTACCAAAACAAACTGGAAAAATGGTCAACCAAAGATCTTTGTCGATTGATTGATGAGGATCCTGCTCGATTCAGTCCAGACGCCTTGTTGCGACCTGTTTACCAAGAACACATTTTACCTAACGTAGCCTACACAGGAGGCGCTGGGGAAATGGCCTACTGGCTGCAATTGATTCCCTACTTCAAGCAAAGCGGTTCACTGCATGCCTCAATTCGATTGAGGCAATCGGTCGCTTTTTGGCCCCATGCAGCTTGGCGTAAGTATAAACAGCTGGGTTGGACCATTGCAGACCTGCATGGAGATTTGGCATCCCATCGTCAGCAATACCTGCAAAACAACAAAGCACCTGACTTGGATGACTCCCGATTGACCCAGCAGCTTGCTGGCATGCTTGAGCAGGCTTACAAGCACCATTACCCATCACTCAAGCCGCGCGTTGATGGATGGCTTGCCGCCATGGAAAAACATGAGCGACGAATGAATGAGGCGGTTCGCCGCAATTTGAGCCAGACCAGTGATAGCGATTTCCAGCGCATGGTTCATGTGACGGGCAACCTGTGGCCTTCAGGGTATTTTCAAGAAAGGCATTGGACTTTGCTTGATGTGATTCATCAAATGGGGCCAGAAGCCATGGATACCCTGCGAGAAACAATCGACGTTAAAGGTCCTGTTTGGTGGTGGATTCACCCTTGATCTGTTGGTATCTTTGATCTCATGGCAAACGCAATACTTATCCTTGATTTTGGTTCACAATACACCCAGTTGATTGCTCGGCGGGTGCGTGAATTGAATGTTTACTGTGAGATTCACCCCTTCCATCATCTACCCGATGATTTAACGACATTCAAGGCCGTGATTCTCAGTGGTTCGCCATTTTCTACTTTGGAAGTGGATGCGCCAGACCCTGACCTGTCTCAATTGTTAGGTAAAATCCCTTTGTTGGCCATCTGCTATGGCGCACAGTACTTGGCGAAAACTCGAGGTGGCAATGTGTCACGAAGTGAGCATCGCGAATACGGCCGTGCCACCATCTCTCATGTTGATAAATCCAGTCGTTTACTCCAAGGCGTCAGCCTAGAAAGCTGCGTGTGGATGAGCCATGGAGACACCATCACAGCCTTGCCGGAAGGCGCAGTCATTGAGGGTTCAACCAAGGACGTTCGCATTGCAGCCTACCGATTTGAAGGAGAGGATACCTATGCTTTACAATTCCATCCAGAGGTTCATCACTCTGAGCATGGCAAGGAGATTCTGAGCAACTTTGTGATGGATATTGCAGGTTGCAAGCCGACTTGGACCCCTGACTCCTTCGTTGATACAACGGTAGATGCCTTGCGTGCACAAGTTGGCGACGGGAAGGTGGTATTAGGGTTGAGTGGAGGTGTTGATAGCACGGTTGCAGCCGTGCTGCTGTCCAAAGCCATTGGTGATCGCCTGTACTGCATTTTTGTCAACAATGGACTGCTGCGCAAGGATGAATTTGATTCGGTATTGAAGCAGTATGACGGCATGGGATTGCAGGTTAAAGGGGTGGATGCCTCTGAGGTTTTCCTTTCGGAACTCGCTGGAATCAGTGACCCAGAGACCAAGCGAAAGGTCATTGGTCGCGTTTTCATTGAGACATTTGATGAAGAAGCGAAGGCGATTGAAGGTGTAGCCTTTTTAGGTCAAGGAACCATCTACCCTGATGTTATTGAGTCGGTAAGTGTCAATGGTCCTTCTGCGACCATCAAATCCCACCACAATGTAGGTGGCTTGCCCGATTTCATGAAATTGTCTATCGTTGAGCCTTTGCGCTCGCTTTTCAAGGATGAAGTTCGTCGGGTGGGTAAAGCCATGGGGCTTTCCCATGATTTGCTTGGTCGCCATCCCTTCCCTGGACCTGGATTGGCCATTCGTATTTTGGGTGACGTCACCCCTGAAAAAGTTCGTGTACTTCAAGAGGTGGATCATTTGTTCATCCAAGGACTCAAGGATGAAGGGCTTTACGATGAGGTGTGGCAGGCTGGCGCCATGTTGCTAGACACAAAAAGTGTCGGTGTGATGGGTGATGAGAGAAGCTATGAAAACGTGGTTGCATTGCGTGCTGTCAGTAGCACAGACGGCATGACGGCTGACTGGGTGCATCTGTCTTATGATTTCTTGGGCCGCCTATCCAATGCCATCATCAACAAAGTGAAAGGTGTGAATCGCGTGGTTTATGACATCAGCAGCAAGCCACCAGCAACCATTGAATGGGAATGAAACGCGCTTGGCTTATCGCATGGATCTGTCTGCCTGCAATGCTTCAAGGTCAAGCGTTGTCAGAACGCCCGTGGGTCATTGCATTGCCCTTCGAGACAGGTTTGTCTGACTCAGCATCTGGTCACAGCTATGAGGCTAGCCATTCGATATCCATGGGTTTTTACCAAGGATTCAGAGCCGCCGTGGAATCACTGAATGCCAGCAATGACAGTGAGCAGATTCAACTACACATCGTGGAATACCGCCGCAACGAGAACCGGTATTGGATTCATCCATCAGGCATGGATCATGACAGCATCATAGCAACAGACAATTGGCACTTGACGCCAGCGCAATTTGCGCAATGGGTGAATGAACAGGGTGCCCAATGGGTCATAGGGCCTCTTCATAGTCGATCAGTGACTGAACTCGCCAGCCAGGCGAAAGGCTTTCGCATCCTCAGCCCTTTGTCTAAACATGTTGTAGAAGCAGCAGATAGCAGTGAAGTTGTTCTCACAGCGTCTGCGTCTGCCATGGATGCCATGGAGCGCCTTGGTGCCATTGTGGCCATTGATCAGGTTGAATTGGCTTATGGTGAATTCTTGCAGAAGGATAGCCTGGCCAACGTTGATTCCATCAAACATGTTGATCAAAGCAACAAGCAAATCCTGGTTTTTCAGTCTGCAGATAATCCCCGTTTCAGGGAGAAAGCAGATGTCAGATTCCAAGCCTTCATGCAGGGTTACCATGCCTGGGCGGGTGACAGTTCATCCATCACCCTTGTCAGTCTAGCTGACACGCTATGGAAGCATCACCCCCTATGGGAAGACAGCAGCCAAGTGAGTCTGCTTTTAGATGTCAGCGCCACAGAGCTGTTTTCCATCCTTAAAGTCATCAAGAATCGCGAGCCCCATGCTACCCAGCTTTTGCTGCATCAAGATGCTGTCAATCGGACGGTGAGCATGCCTTCCGTCTTGCTGCGTTTCCCCTTCACGTGGGTGCAGACAACAGCCTTGCCAGACGCTAGCCATTCTCAAGCTATTGATGCCATGTGGTCATTGACGGGACATGAGCCAGGTCGATGGGAATGGCTGGGCTATGACAGCGCATTCTTGCTCAATGCCCTCCATGACGAAAAAAATCCCCACGCCGTTCAAGGGCCACGCCGACTGTTTATCCCTGAAAGAGTTGTGCAGGGATACCGCAATCGCGGCACCTACCGGTATTCGTTCCACCCCGATCATGGTTTCACCAATGCCCATGGCCAACCCATTCAATCAATCCAATGAATCAAGATATCCTCAACCTAGAACCTCGCGCCGTATGGGAGGCCTTCCATCAATTGAATCAAGTGCCGCGGCCTTCCAAGCGTGAAGATCAAATTCAAGCCTGGGCCATGTCCTTTGGACAATCTCTGAACCTGCCAACAGACATGGATCATGTCGGCAATGTGCGCATCATCAAGGGTGGCACTGCTGGATTGGAGTCTGCAGCAACCCTGGTTTTGCAAGCTCACTTAGACATGGTCTGTCAGCAAAATGAAGGCAACAATCATGACTTTGACAAGGACCCCATTGACATGTATATCGACAATGGTTGGGTAAAGGCCCGCGGGACTACACTGGGTTCAGACAATGGCATTGGTGTGGCAATGTCCATGGCCTTGCTGCGTAGTAAAGCTATTGCTCATCCACCACTTGAGGTCCTTTTCACGTCTGACGAAGAGACAGGTATGACAGGTGCCCTGGGGTTGAAAGAAGGATGGATCACCGGTAAGTACCTGCTAAACATTGATACAGAAGATGACAGAGAATTGACGATTGGCTGTGCAGGTGGCGTAGATGTCACATGCACCCGAAGCGTCAAAAAAGTGACACTTGAAGGTGATTACACATGGCAGACATTGACATTGAAGGGGCTCACTGGCGGTCATTCTGGCATGGATATTCACTTAGGCTTAGGGAACGCCAACACCTTGCTGACAAGGGCCTTGTTGGCTCTCCAACAGACAGACATGCGACTGGTGTCAATGCATGGCGGCAACCTTCGCAATGTCATCCCACGTTCTTGTGAAGCCACTTTTGCGGTACCAACAGCCAATTTGGATGCAATGAAAGAGGCCTTGTCCATGGCGCAAAAGGAGATCAATCAGGAGTACCGACGCACTGACCCTGACATGCAATGGTTGATGCGTGATGCTGAAGCTGAGGAAGTCATGCAGCCGTCAGAGCAAGCTGATGTCTTGAAAGCCATTCATGGAATTCCTGTAGGCATACTTCGCATGAGTCCGGAAATTGAGGGATTGGTTCAGACCTCAAACAACCTGTCTGCGCTTAAGATTGCTGGCGACCAGGCACAGATTCTTTGCTTGACACGGAGTGCTTCAGAGACGGAAAAGGTCCATGCTGCTGATCGCATTGCTTCGGTCGCACAGCTAGGTGGGTTTTCTACAGAACTAGCCGGTGACTACCCTGGCTGGGAGCCTGCAGGAGATTCCAACCTCACGGAAATGATGAAGTCTATTTATGTAAAATCCTTCAATCGAGAGCCTGAGGTTAGCGCTTGTCATGCTGGATTGGAATGTGGCATCATTGGTGAGTCTTGCCCCGGCATGAAAATGATCAGTTTTGGTCCAAATATCCGTGGTGCACACAGCCCTGATGAGCGTGTAGAGATTGTTTCAGTTCAAAAAGTTTGGGATTTTTTCCTTGACGTGATAGCTGCCGCACCGGAAGCATTGGATTGATTGTACTTTCGCGATTCAATTACGTTCTATGCTTACCAGACGACATCTTCGGATTAAGGCGCTCCATGCGCTTTTTGCTTACGCTCAATCGCGTTCAAATGACTTGAATTTGGCACTGTATGGCTTGGAAAAGAACATTGACCGCATCCATGACCTTTACCTTCATGAACTGAAGGTGTTCTGGCACTTTACCCAATTCTTGGACAAACGATTGGAAGCAGAGAAAGTCAAGCAACAGCCTTCAGCACAGAGGATAGCGAGAGTGTCAGCTTTGTTGAATTCACCTTTTCTTCAGTCCATTGCTGCCGATGACGAACTCATTGCGCAATGGGAGCAAAAACATGTCCATTGGGGCGATCATTTTGATGTCTTGTTGAAAATCTTTCACGATTTCTGGGTTGACCCAGCTATGGAAGTCTGGTTTTCTGATGAAACAGAGCTTGTCGATAAGGACTCAGTGACATTCATTAAACGCTTTTACCGTGATTACATTGCCAACAATGAGGTGTTGCATGATGTCTATGAAGACATGCACATGGATTGGGCTGATGATTTGGATGCTGCTCAAATGATGACAGTCAAATCTTTGGAAAATGCTAAAAAGGGCAAAACCATCCTTGTTGATTTGTACAAGAATCAGGCGGACAAGACCTTTGTGAGCAATTTGTTGATGAAAACCATTCAGCTTGAGCCGGAGTGGAAGACCTTGATAGAGAAAAAGGCCACCAGCTGGAAGTACAACCGATTGACCCCTGTTGATCGCTGTTTGATTGAGCTTGCCTTGACCGAATTAGTCATGGCAGAAGA
>DFSH01000071.1:0-18626 GCA_002378565.1 Flavobacteriales bacterium UBA3442
GACTTGACCAAGTCAGAGGTTCAAGCATTGGCCCGATTCGTTGGTGTACCAGTAGCTATTTTAACAGCAGCACCCTCCGATGGGCTCTGGGATGATGGTCGAAGCGATGAAATGCAAATCGGAGCCAGCTACCCAGAATTGGAATGGGCCATGGCACGATGTGAAGCCATGGGATGGCAAGCTAGTCAACCCGTTGAGCCATTGATGGCAGGCGATGATCTCAGCGATAGGCAGCGCGAGGTGCTAGCTATTTACTGCCGGATGCATGCAGCCAATCAGCATAAAATGCAGCCAATTCCTATCTGCGTGATCCCCGACAAATAGCAGGGTTATTTATTGGCAGGGCTCACCCACAAAGGGTTGCCTGTGCAGGCAGACGGTGAGGCGATGCCAATCACCTTACTCAAAGTTGGTGCCATATCCCGAATGTAGGCGCGCTCATTGTGCATGGCCTGTGGGTTGAATGCCTTGCCCATGAAAATCAATGGGACATGGCTGTCATAATGGTAGCCTGACCCATGTGTTGTGCCTGTGGGGCCATAGGCTAAATGCCCAGGCTTCAAAGCGTAGAACACTTGACCACTTCGCTTATCTGACCCATTGCGACGAAGCTGAGCATAGGGGTCTGGGGACAAGCGGATTTCCTCCCATGTCCATGCTTCTGCGATGGCGGGGTGAACTAAGATGGCATTGCGAACTGCCACAGCAAGATCCTTTTCTCTGCTGCTGAGGTAAATCTGATCATTGGATAGGTTCAGAACCTTGTCGTTGTCAATGAGAGCTAGATGCATCAAGACACGCAATTCAGCTTCCAAATCTGCTGGTGCCCACAACTCAGCGGGAAAGCCATCAGCCTTTGCTTGCATGGGGTTGTCAGAAGCACCGTGGTCTGCAGTGAAGGTGACCAGGTAGTTGCCCTTGCCAACCAGCAAGTCCAACGATTCAAACAAATGTTTCAAATCAAGGTCCAACCGCAAGTACATGTCCATCACCTCTTGTGAGCGTGGCCCCATGGCATGCCCCAGGTAATCGGTGGCTGAAAAACTGATGGCTAGCACATCGGTGATGTCATCCTGTCCTAAGCCCTCGGCTTTAACAGCTACCAGGGCTGCATCAACAAGCAGGGTGTTCCCAGCAGGCGTGGATTTGAATGCCCCGTTGTAGGCGCTTTGCATGGCCTTCAGGTCATACGGGAAAGTGGCAGATTTCGCGCCCTTTGGGACACGTTCAAAGTCGCTCTGATCCGGTCCAGCTAAGGCATCGTAATGTGAAACATCAAGCAGGCGATCCCAACTGCCCGTCATGTAGGATGAGGGGTCATGGCTTCGATTGAAGCGCATCATCCACTTTGGTAGGTCATCCATGTAATGGCTGCTGCTGACAAAGCCAGCATCGCTGTCAATCCAGTAGGCTGCATCACCGTAATGCCCGGCAGCACAGATGGCGCCACGGTCTTTGATAGAAAAAGCAATGACCTTGGCCTTGCCTTGGGTGGCCCATTCCAACTCATCCGTCCAGGTGGTTGACCGGATGTTCTTGGGGCTTCGACGGTGCGCATCGCTTGAGGAACCAACAGGGGCCACTTGATCATCTTCCACACAGTAAACGCTTCGCTTCAGGCTGGCATCATACCAATCGTTAGCGATGATCCCATGAAAGCGCGGGTCAGTTCCCGTGTAAATCGTTGCGTGCCCTGGTCCAGTATAGGTCGGAGCATGGCTATAGTGGGCGTTGATGAAGGACTCGCCTTCTGACATCAAGGTCTGAATGCCGCCGGTGTAGAGGTCTTCAAAGCGCGTCAGGTAGTCGGCGCGCATTTGATCCACGACGATGGAAACCACCAATTTGGGTGCTTGTGTTGACGCTTCTTGTGTTTGCGCTTGTAGAGATTGAATGGGCCAAGCAGTTGCTAGGGCAAGGGGAATAAGCCAATGAGATACCTTCATAGGCGTGAAGTTACGATGCAGAGGACGCCAATCGGGTTTCTTGGCTCTTCAAGTGATTGACGGTGTCCTCCCAGGCAGCAAAGGCCTCCTCAACCTTGCCTTGCAAAACCTCATAATTCTGGTAGTAAGCTGGATCTGCACTGGCTTTCTTGTAAGCTTCAGCATCGGCTAAAACCTTGTCCATGACATCGAGTTTCTCTTGAAGGGACCCGTAGGCTTCTTCTGCCTTGTCAGCTTGTCGACGAGCCTTGTTCACAGCCTTTTCGAGATCGCGAAGCTTTGCGCGCTGCTCCTTGTGGCCAATCTTGCCGCTTTCAGCCTTTGCTTGCTGGGCAATCTCTGTCTTTTTGTCCAATTCCCGCATGCTCTCAAGCTTGCGTTTCTCCAAGAAGTAAGCAATGCCACCAAGGTATTGCTTGGCCTTGCCGTCTTTGAATTCATAGGTCATGTCAGCCAATCCTTCAAGGAATTCTCTGTCGTGTGAAACCAATATCAATGTACCATCATACAAATTCAGGGCATCCTTGAGGACATCCTTTGCGACCATGTCTAAGTGATTGGTTGGTTCATCAAGAATCAGCAAATTCATAGGATTGAGCATCAGCTGACACAAGGCCAGTCGACCTCGTTCTCCACCGGAAAGCACCTTCACTTTTTTCTCTACATCCTCCTTTTGAAACATGAAATTGCCCAGCAGCTTCCGCACTTGGGGTCTCATGTTTTCAGGGGCAGAATCCTCAATGGTTTGCAAGACAGTGAGGTTTCCGTCAAGGACATCTGCTTGATCCTGCGCGTAGTAGGATAGCTTTACCTGATGGCCAAAAACCAACTCTCCCTCATGTTTTAGCGCTTCAGCCATGATTTTTACAAGGGTGGTTTTGCCTTGGCCATTCTGACCCACAAAGGCTACTTTTTGGCCCCGGCTTAATTCCATGTCTAAGCCCTTCAGCACATGCTTCTCTCCATAGTGCTTATGGATGTTTTTCATGTTAACGACCACCTTGCCAGAGTGCGGGGACGGTGGAAATTTGACACGCATTTGTCGCTTGTCCTCGTCATCCACTGCGATCACATCCATGCGAGCCAACTGCTTAATCAAACTCTGCGCAAAAGCTGCTTTGGATGCTTTGTAGCGGAATTTTTCAATCAACATTTTTGTCTGCTTGATTTCTTTGTCTTGATTGAACTTAGCCTGGCGTTGCTTTTCGCGGATTTCCTCCCGAAGCACCAAATACTTGTAGTAGGAGGCGGGGTAGTCATAGGACTTGCCCATCACGATTTCCAAGGTCCGGTTGGTGGCGTTGTTCAGAAAGGTGCGGTCATGCGACACCAGAATGATTGCCTGAGGGCTTTCAGATAGGAATTGCTCCAACCAGAGAATGGATTCCAAGTCAAGGTGGTTTGTTGGCTCGTCCAAAAGCAAGAGGTCATTTCTCTGCAGCAGGATTTTTGCCAACTCAACCCGCATTTGCCAGCCACCAGAAAAGGTGTCAAGTCGCTTGTGGAAGTCATCTGCAATGAACCCTAGACCCATCAAGACCCTTTCCATGTCAGCTTGGTAGGTGTAGCCACCGATTTGCTGAAAATGTTCCTGTGCCTTGTGGAATCGATCGATCAAGTCCATGTAGCCCTGGGACTCAAAGTCCTCACGTTGCCCCATCTCTAGGGTCATGCTCTCCATGTCAATTTCAAGCTGCTGGATGTCACCAAAGCTTGTTGCGCATTCATCCCATACGGTTCGCTCCCCCTGAACGGGGATATCCTGGGTCAAAAAGCCAATCTTGAAATCTGTTGGCGTGTTGATTTGACCTTGGTCCTGGCTCATTTCACCAGCGATCAGTCTCAACAGGGTAGACTTGCCAGCGCCATTGCGGCCAACAAGGCCCAATCGCTGACCAGGGGTTACCTGGAATGAAATGTCCTTGAATAGGTCGGTGCCGCCAAATGACAGGCCAAGTTGGTGTACGCTTAACATGGGTGGCAAAAGTAACAACCACCCCATGGTTTCAGAGTAAATTTGTGGAAATTCTACCAGACATGCTATTGGGCCTTAAAATCCCGGTGTAACCAACCAAATACCAGCATACCATGACATCACTTATTGGCAAAGGCAGCAAGCTTTACAGCATCATCAAGGCAAAATGCCCTGCTTGCCATGAAGGCGAGATGTTCAATGACCCCAACCCTTACCATTTGAAGACACTAGCTGACATGCCATCTCATTGCTCAGTTTGTGATCAAGTCTACGAACCAGAACCCAATTTTTACTATGGTGCGATGTATGTGTCTTATGCCTACACCGTAGCCATCTCTGTGGCGATCTATGTCATAGCTGCCGTTTTCCTTGGGGTAGGGATGTGGGAGACCATCATTGTCCTCGGGGTGATTCTGTTTGGTTTCTCCCCCGTGTTATTCAGGATTTCACGCAGTACTTGGCTGAATATCTTTGTCCACTTCAAGCCCAAGGCGCAGCGGTGATCAGCTTTTTTGCCCAATAGGGTGCCGTCATAGCGCCCCTTGACCCCAATCCATTGAGAAAGCCTAGGTTGCTCTCAACATCATGCCAGCCCAGCCTCACGATGCGGTCTTTCATGGTTGGCCGGATGCCTACCCATTGATCCACGACGCGCAGGCCAGGCATGGAAAACCAAGGCTTCAAGCCATCCAACAATTCAAGCCTGGCAGCCTTGCTTGGTGGGTCATTGAATTTGTCCCAGCTGTAAGTCGCGCCCAGTTTAGCCATGGAACCCCCTTCGGGCAACAGGAAATGGCTTTGATGGTAGGGGTGATGCATGGCCTCGCCATCCCATGCGATAGTCAAGCCTTCTCCGCGTGAAGCGGCAAAGGGCAATTCACCAAAAAAATAGTTTGTCCATTGGGCTTGAACCCCTTCCGCAAGGATCAAGGCATCCACCTTGTGGCCGGAGACAAGCCAGGCTTTGCCTTCTCGTTCAATGTGGTCAACCTGCCCTTGGATCAATTGTTCGCCAAGGTGTGTTGCCATGGCCTTCAAATAGGCTTTGCTGTGTAATCGCCCACTGTGTTGGACTTGCCCCACATAGCTGTGCTGAATACCCGGGTGATCTGCCTCATGGCATGGCCCGATAAAGGGCTTCAATGCTTGAACGTCAGCCAGCTGCCCCCAGCCTTCTGTTGCTTGGTTGCCAATGAGGACTTCCCTGATGGAATCCATGTTCAAGAGGCCTTGCCCTAGGCTGGCCTCAACTGATAGGTAATAGGCCTGCATGGCATTCAAATGCATCTGTGCCTGCTGCACCACCTTTCGACGCCGCAAGGTGACAGGATTGATTAAACCAGAAGCCATCCATGAAGCGGATCGCTCAATGCCCCGATCAAACACCGTGACAGTGTGTCCCGCTTGCTGCAGTTGCCAGGCTAGTGCGCTGCCGCCAAAGCCTTGTCCAATGATGCCTATGTGCATGTCCTACAATTGAGGTATAAAAAAAAAGGCCGCTTTGAGCGGCCTTTCAATGGGGTTGACTAGAACTGCCAGAGGTCATGTTCGTAGTTGCGAAGTTCCTCACGGATTCGACGCGACTCAAGCAGCTGATCCAATGGGCGGCCATTCTTGTAATCTTTGATCTCTCGATCGTAAACATTATTCTCCTTGTAAACCACAGCATTGAAGTAGCGCATTTGGAAAATCTGATCAAATGTCATGCGACGCGTGTTGTTCGATGGGTTGTAAGCCACATGTGCGCTCATAGCCTGTCGGGCGTCAGGGAACCAAATCCAAAAGGTTGGGTAGATTTCACGCGTGCTTGGATCTTCCACCACAGGTGAAATGCCAAGGATGCGATTCTTCATCTCACCGCGTTTCTTGTCAAAGTACCAATCTGATTTGATCTCCCAGTAACGCAAATCAGGGGACTTGATTTCAATGGAATCGATACCAAGAATGACGGATGGATCGTCTGGATCAAGGATGGTGTCAACACGGAAGAGAATGTCAGCTACCTCTTGTGTGGTCAATGGCATCTCAAAGCGATCGTCTACAAAGACTTCTGAAATAGTTCCTTCAGTCATGATGGCATCCTTCAACACATCAAACAAAGATTTTCTGTCTGGCAATGCCTTCACTGGGTAGTAAAGAGGATGGTTGAGTTTCTCTTGAACTTGAATGCGCTCCCACTGACGTGTGGACCACATGATGTCATCCTGGCGGATGAAGCTGTAGGGAACGACTCTTGCGTTGGCGGCGTGCAATTCCCTTTTCGGGGTTAAGCCATCATCCTCGGGGGTGATGACCTGTCCTGTGGCAAATAAACTACCAACAAGGATGCAAGTGATGAATAGGTGCTTCATGTTATTGTACGTCAATGGTTATTGGACTGATTTTGTCCAAGCGTATGCCTTTCGGTGTCTTGGCCTTGATCTTCCGGATAATGACCGTGCTTCCTGGACGGAGGCGCGTGATGCGCTCACGATACTTGCTAGCAATGCGGTTGCCAGAGATTTTAATGGGGGCTTGGCCTTCCAATTTCAACTCAAAGCTCACCACGGTAAGCGCTAAATCAAAGGGAAAATCTTTGTATTCAGCTTCAACTTTAGCTTTGCTAAAAAGTGATGAAGACATTACACCTTCTGTCTTTTTGTAGACAGAGCCCATAGCTTGTGGTAAGCCCTTGATGCGGAATTCTTTTTTGCCAGCAGAGCGAAGTTTGCCATTGGCTTGACGGACGCTCACAGAAATAGTAAGGAGCTTTCCTTGGATCTTGGTGACATCAGCCATGTACTTGCCATTGCTGCCTTTGACGCCAGGGCCATTAACAACCAAATCTTTGGGGGCTACACCGGGAACAGAAATCTCCAATGGATTGTCCACGTTGCGGTAAAGTACATTCATTTTTGTTGGAGAAATCACAACTGTTGGTGGTGCGACTGTGTAACTGAAGCTGATGGGGTATTTGGTATCAGATCCTGGTAGACTCATGTTGCCTGAGAAGGTTTTCTCACCGATGCCACTAGCTTTCATCTTGAATTTACCAACACCTAAGTTAACAGAGTCCATCTCAATGTCTTCAAAGATGGGGTTGCGTTTCTGGTCAAAGGCTGCAAGGAAAATGTCAGCTTCAAAGAAATCGCCTTGGGTGACAAAGTTGCTTTTAGGTACCACAACTGCGCGAGCTGCATCAAAACGAATGGTGTTCGCATCAATGTTTGAGTACAAATGCTCAACAATTTTAGCTTCCATGCGTCGGACACGGGATTGGTAATCGGTCATGAAAGGTATGATTCCAGCCAATGGCAATTCGCCAAATGTGGCGCGCTCCCATGACTCTTTGGTGCCATCTTCTGTGACGTCATTTAGGTCAAAAGTGGTCTCTAAGGCATTGATGATGTCCTCATTACCATCTGCCTGAAGCTTCATGAAATCTTTGTATGAAGCAAGGGTTTCCTTGATAGATTGACCCATGCCTTCACCCCCAATAGCCTTTGCGTTGAGCAAGTAGTTCTCTGCGTAATCTCTGTTGCTGGCACCCTTCAGGCGACCAGTTTCGGGGAGACGTCCACCGGTCTCTTTGATCAGAGTGACCTTGGCATGGTCCAGCATGTCAAAAATCTTGGCGGTTTCAACTTTGACTTGCTTAGCGCGGTCGTTGAACTCAATGGCACGTGGGTTGTCAACAGTGGCGTTGTCCAAAGCCGTGTAAAGGGTTTCTGTGCCGCGATGCACGGTTAGTACAGTCTCTTCCATGCCGGAATTCAGCTTGTGAAGTACCTTTAGGATGTCCTGTGATACATTGAGGGCAAGCATTGCCGTCAAGACCAAGTACATCATGTTGATCATCTTTTGTCTCGGAGAAAGTTTTCCTGATGCCATCTTCTGAACTTAAGGGTTGATGTTTTGAGAGATTGAGTTCGCTTAGCTTCGATTCAAATTCATGGCAGCAAGCATGTTGCCATAGACTGAATTCAACTGAGTCAAATTGCCAGCCATCTTTTCAACTTCTGTAGCCAAGGCTTCAGATTGTTGACCAGCGCTGCCCAATTTCTCCATCAAGTTATTTTGCATCTCCATCTGGTTAGTGGAGTTTTCTAATTGCACCGAATACAAGGCATTCAATGCCTCCATGCTCTTTGCTGCCTCAGTGAGCTG
The DNA here is from genome assembly GCA_002378565.1 of Flavobacteriales bacterium UBA3442. GTDB lineage: Bacteria > Bacteroidota > Bacteroidia > Flavobacteriales > Schleiferiaceae > TMED14. The sequence continues at coordinate 8,068 of DFSH01000071.1, forward strand.
CTCAGAGTAGGCAGCTGATGCACCAGCAGCATCTGCTGCATTGTTCAAGGATGCAGCTGTGTCGCTGAGTTTTCGCATGCCATCTCCTAAACTGTCAAGCAATTCAGGGCCAATCTTAGCTTCAGCCATCATTTTATCCAACTCTTGGGTCACGGTACCACGTGGTCCATTGCCAGAACCATCTTCATCAATTGATAATTCAGGGTAGATCAAGCTCCAGTCGTATTCCTTTGCAGGTGCCTCAAAAGCAGAAAGAAAGAAAATCACAGACTCTGTGGTTAGACCAATAATCAGCATTTGGTCAGCACCTTTGAGGTGAAGAATTTTAAACAAGGCACCAAGAATAACAATTGCAGCACCAATACCGTAAAGTTTGGCCATGAAATTTTTGAAGCGTTTTCCGTTGACGTTAATTAGAGCCATGAGGATTGAGTTTAGAGGTTGGAGTTGTTGTTGAGGAGTCGGTTAAAAGTCAGATGCATCACGTCCAAGGAAGCTTTGCACGGTGCGGAAGCCAATGAATGATTTGCTGGTGTCTTGGTATTCGTATTCACGAGCGCCTACTTGCATGTAAGCAGCAATGTCCTTCCAAGACCCACCGCGAATCACTTTCCGCTTGAGGGTTTCAGGGTCGGAGTCATCCGCGTTGTATTTGAAATCTGGGTTGAAGTCGGCCACATAGGCATAACTCACCTCATCCCACGCTGTGCTTGTCCACTCAGCAACATTGCCTGCCATGTTGTACAAACCATAGCCATTGGGCTCATAGCTGGTTACCTTCAAGGGGTGGAAACCGCCATCTGCCGTAAGGTTGCCGCGTGAGGGCTTGAAGTTAGCAAGGAAACAACCTTTGCTGTTGGTGGTGTAAGGGCCACCCCATGGGTAGGTTGTGAGCTCACGGCCACCGCGGGCAGCATATTCCCACTCAGATTCTGTAGGCAAACGGAATTCGTTTTCCTGGAAGTCTTTGTTGCTCTTCAAATAACCATTGCGGTAACCGGTTCTCCAGTTACAAAAGGCCATGGCTTGCTTCCAGCTGATGCCAACCACAGGGTAGTCGTCGTAGGCAGGGTGCCAGAAGTAGTTGTCGTGCATCTGCTCATTGAAAGAGTAGGTGAAATCAGCCAACCACACCAAAGTGTCTGGGTAAATGTTCACGGTCTCAGAACGGAAAAAACTGCTGCGATCTGATTCAGCCTGTCCCTCTTTGATGTAATCGCGGTAGGAGAAGGTGCGTCCATCACCATCTGCGTCATTGAAGTCATTGCTGAAGCGATTGTCCTTGCTTGCAGCTGCCTTTTTGTCCATCCAGAAATAGAGGTAGTTCATTTGACGAGCATCAAGCATGCGGCCACCGAGGTAGCGCTCTTCTGGTGCGAGGTACATGGTCTCCATCACTTCAGCATACTCCAAAGACGGATAGCGACGCGTGGTCCACTCCAGCTTGCGTCCCCAGTCCAAATGCGTTTGCATGGAGTCAGGGTACTCAAGACCAACATACTCTTCAAAGTAGGTAGGGTTGTTCATGTCCGTGTAATCAACGTACTCAAATTCCTCAACCAAGCCTTCAGCCAATCGGTAGCGCAAAATTGAATCGCGCACCCAACGAACAAACTGTCGGTACTCATTGTTAGAAATCTCGGTTTCATCCATGTAATAGGGAGATACCGATACAGTTTTGGTAGGCGCAGTCAAGGTGACAGGCACATCAACATCTGAATTGCCCATGTTGAATGAGCCCTGCGGAATGAAAACCATGCCATAGGGGTCAGAAGGGTAGAAGTCGGGGCGGTTTTGAATGCCAACAAGCTCGCCGTGATCAGTTCCGGAACATGCCGCAAGCAGCAGGACGGTACAAACCGACAGGAGTTGTTTTAAGTGCTTAGTATTCATATGCTATCTAGTTAACGTCTAAATCAGTTGCGATATTACAAAAATATAGGGTTTCGGTAACTGCCATTGATGCGAGGCTTTACCTCAATGTTGAAACAGTAATTGAAAAATACCTCATGCGAGCCTGAAGAATAGGCAGCAAGCGGAGAGGTTGTGATGTCGTAGGAGTAGCATGCGCGCAAGTCAGGCATGATTTGGTAGCCCATCATGAGGGACATCGCATCCTGATTTCTGTAGCCCAATCCAGCGAAGATTTTACCCCGCAATTCTGCAGTGAGGCTGAGATCAAGGGTAAGGTTGGAATTCAAATCTGACTTGAGCAAGGTGCTTGGTGAGATGGTGATGCCGTAATCGGGCAATTCAATGTGCATGCCACCGGTGAGGTAGTAATGCATTTTGCTTTTGTAACGGGCAGTCTGTCCGGGGAATCGCGCCTCACTTTGCAGCATGCGGCTTGTTGACAGGCCTGCATACCAAAGAGGTGTGCCGTAATGCATACCAAAGTTCAATTCGGGAGTCATCGCATCGCCAGCCCTTAGAATGCTGGGATCTGAAGCTCCTGCCGTTCCATCGGGGTAAATCCAGTTAGCGCTCTTGACATTTTTGTTCCTGAAATCGATGGCCAAGCCAATTCCAAGCTTGCCAGCGCCTAAATCCATTTGGTAGGCATAGCCCAAGGCAGCAGAAATATCTTGAAACACCCCAATTTGATCATTCACAATGCTAACAAGCAGTCCGCCGTGCAGAATTGAGAGGGGAATATTGGCATTTATGGCTTGTGAAACGGGTGCGTCATCAAAACCAACCCACTGTGAGCGGTTACCTAAATTCAAACATATGGCATCGGAGTAACCTGCAACGCCAGGATTGAATCCGATCTTATTGTTGTAGTACTGAGTGAATTGCACGTCCTGCTGCGCAAATGCTGCGCTGCTGATGCAAATTATTACTCCGGAAAAAAATGTCTGACGTAGGGTCATTCAGGCATGAAATTAGGCCTCTAAAATAGCAATAATCTACCAGAAAGCACAGATTAATGTTAGATGGCACGCCGACTGGCCTTCCACCAGCGGTCGGGAATGTCGCCTTTTAGCGCTTGAAGGTAATCCTCGTGACTGCATGGAATCATGCTTTTCCTTGCTGATTCAGATGGACTGGCAGGTACAACCATCCACCAACGCTCTGACAGGGGTGATTTGTAGAAGACCATTTCATGCCCTTCATCCCCTTCCAGCCAGACAGTAAACTTGAGGTAGTCCTTCACTGGCCGATGTGGGTAATCGCCTTTGCGCCATTGAATGCCTTCAGCGATGTACCAGATGCCTTGCGCTAAGGCCATCGCGTTGTGCCCATGCGGGTCAAGTGTGGGGTGATAGCCTGTGAGCATCAACGATGAGGATTTGTCGCTCATGCCTGCGTAACGCATGGCTTGACAAAAGTCCACTGAGCTCAGGCCGTTGGGGTTGGGGCTGATTTGCCCGGGGGCGTCTACAGAGCCCATGCTGGCGTTGTCTGCCACAATGATGTCCATGTCGCGAAGCAGGGGCTCTGCCGCAGCCATGGTGCCTTTGATTTGGCCAATTCTGAGGGCCTCAAAGTGCATTTTTTCCATGATGGTCAAAGTCTCCTCTGGTACGAAATAGGTTTGGTAGGCCAGGCAAGCCAAGTGGAAAAGGTGGTAGGGCTTTGACATCAATACGTGGGTGAGCCAATTGCTGGCATCTGCCGCTTGGTGGTCATCTCCCATGGCGATGCCTGAACTGATCACAGCCATGTTCACCAATTGCTCAAGGCTAGCGTAAGCCTTGTACAGGCCAAGTGCGTCTTGACTTTGTCCGCCAATGAAGATAGGAATGCATTGCCGCTGGATGAGCTCTTTCGCGACATCCTCTATCGCGACCAGGGTGTCGACATGGTCTCGCCCTGCAGGCACATTGCCCAAGTCGGCAAAGTCAAAGTCCCAAGCACCCTTTTGCAAGGTGTAGAGCTGTTGACGGATGGCATTGGCTGCCTGGTGTTCGCCATTGGCGTCAGGTAGACCAATCAAGGCCAATCGGCAGGCCTTCACATCAGGCAAGCCATTGGCATCATGCATCATCATGGTTTGACCAATGGATGAAATGTCCTCAGGAAGGAGCAGGTCAGCAGGTTGAAGGATATCCTCCCACATCACTTCTTGGCTTTGCCCTTGCGGCCCCTTTTTGGCTTGGATGCAGCCTCTTCAATCAAGGCTAATGCCGCCTCATAAGTCAGGCTTTCAGGCTCCACATCCTTGGGGATGGTGACATTTTTCTTTTCAAACTTGAGGTAAGGTCCATAGCGGCCATTGAGCACGCGAATTTCGCCTTTGTCACCGTCTAAGGTGGCAATATTTGCCTTGCGATCTGCTTCAAGCTTAGCCTCAATCAACACCATGGCCTCTGTTAGGTTGATGGTGTAAGGGGATTGCTCTTCAGGGATGCTGGCAAAGGTTTTGCTCATCTGCACATAGGGGCCAAACCGGCCCAGGTTTGCCTTGATGTCAACGCCTTCATGGCTACCAAGAACCCGTGGCATTTTCAACAACTCCAATGCCTCATCCAAGGTGATGGTTTCAATGGAAAGCTCCGCAGGGATGCTAACAAATTTTGCTTTTTCCGTTTCAGTGGTTTCACCCACCTGCACCACAGGGCCATAGCGGGCCAGTCGGGCAATGACCTTTTTGCCAGTTTTTGGCTGTTCGCCCAGGGATCGTTCCCCTTTCTCTGGATCCACATCTTTGGTGATGCCAACCGTTTTAATGAATGGCTGGTAGAACGAATCAATCACCTCGGTCCATGATACCTGACCGCTCGCGACCAAGTCAAATTCTTGCTCAATATTTGCAGTGAAGGCGTAGTCCATCACCGTGTCAAAATGGCTAAGCAGGAAATCAGTCACCACATTGCCAATGTCCGTAGGAACCAGGCGGCCCTTGTTGGCGCCAAATTTCTCTTGAATCACTTCCCATGACCAGCTGCCTCCTTCAAATGAGCCTATGGTCACATCGCGAACCTTGCCGTCCAGGGTGCCTTTTTGCACATAGGCGCGCTTTTGAATGGTGGTAATGGTTGGGGCATAGGTGGACGGTCTGCCGATGCCTTTTTCTTCCAGGGCTTTGACCAAACTGGCCTCTGTGTAGCGACCTTTGGGTCGGGTGAAGCGCTGACTGGCTTTTGCGCCAAGCAAAGTCACGTTGCCCCCTTCAGTCAATGCGGGCAGCAAGCCCACTTCAGCTTCTGACTCATCCTTGCCCTCAAGGTAAACTTTCATGAAGCCATCAAAGGCCACCATTTCACCTCGGGCCACAAACCGAACCCCGTCTTGGTTGTCTAAGTGAGCCACGGTGCGATCGATTTTTGCATCAGCCATCTGGCTAGCTAAGGTGCGTCGACGAATCAAGGTGTACAGTTTCTCTTCAGCGTCATCATTGCCGCCGGTTTTGATTGACAAGTCTGTTGGACGAATTGCTTCGTGAGCCTCTTGCGCGCCTTTGGATTTGGTGCTAAACTTCCGTGTGTGAACATAGTTTTCACCGTAGGATTCGGTGATGGCAGTAGCAGCTAAGCCTAAGGCCTCATCAGACAGGTTCACGGAATCTGTCCGCATGTAAGTGATCAGACCAACTTCGTAGAGTTTCTGAGCAACAGACATGGTTCGGTTCACAGAGAAACCCAACTTTCTTGAAGCTTCTTGTTGGAGCGTGCTTGTGGTAAAGGGGGCCGCAGGCTTGCGAGTGCCAGTTTTCTTGGTCAAAGAAGCGACATGAAAGGGGCTGGCTTGCAGGTTGTCAAGCTGTGCTTGCACGGCGTCACTGTTTGCAGCTTGACCTGACCAGTCAGCCTTGAAAGCTTCACCTTCTGCATTGTTGAATTGTCCTTCCACCTTGAAATCAGTGACAGGAAGAAAGGCGTGGATGTCACGTTCACGTTCTACGATCAAGCGAACGGCGACGGACTGCACCCGTCCAGCGCTTAACCCACTTTTCACCTTGCGCCACAAGATGGGCGAAAGCTCAAAGCCAACGATGCGATCCAAGACCCGTCGGGCCTGCTGTGCGTTGACCAGGGCCATGTCAACATGGCGAGGGTTCTCGATGGCATGGGTGATAGCCTTTTTGGTGATTTCATTGAAAACGATGCGCTTGGTTTTTGCCGGGTCAAGCGACAAGGCCTCAGCCAGATGCCACGCGATGGCCTCTCCTTCACGGTCTTCATCGGAGGCAAGCCAGACGGTGTCGCAAGACTTCACCCATTTTTTCAAATCGCGGACAATGTCCTTTTTGTCCTTGCTGATTTCATAATCGGGCATGAACTGATTTGCTATATCAATGCCCATTGAATTGCTACCACCTTTGGTTAAATCACGGATGTGACCAAAGCTTGAGGCCACCTTGAAATCGGGGCCTAAAAATTTTTCAATGGTTTTCGCCTTAGCGGGCGATTCGACAATAACTAGGTTGGATGGCATACTCTCGTGGTTTTGAACAGCAAATTAAACGCCCAATTCCCATATAAACACGTAAAATTTTACTTCTGCCATTTTGTCACTTAGTCCGGACGTAGTCCGTAGATTTGCCAAATGGAACAATTGTCAGGTGAAGCGAAAGTCATGATGGAGGAAAACCGTCAAGGTGAAGCCATGATCAAGCCAGGGGTGGGAAGCAAAAAACTCTACCTGGAAAGCTACGGTTGTCAGATGAATTTCTCTGATTCAGAAATCGTGGTATCTATTTTAGATAAAGAGGGTTACGAGACCACGTCCGACCCTAAGCAGGCAGATTTGATTCTGCTTAACACCTGCTCCATACGCGACAAAGCAGAACAAACCGTGCGCAACCGACTCAAGCACTTCAAGCGCATGAAGCGAGAAAACAAGAACATGAAAATTGGCATTCTTGGTTGCATGGCAGAACGCGTCAAGGCGAAATTATTGGAAGAAGAACAATTGGTGGATTTGGTCGTTGGACCTGATGCTTACCGCGATTTACCCCAGTTGATGAAAGAGCTCGACGGCGGAAAGAAGGCCATCAATGTCCTTTTGTCCAAGGATGAGACCTACCATGACATTGAGCCGGTCCGGCTGGGCGGCAATGGTGTCACTGCCTTTGTTTCCATCACCCGTGGCTGTGATAACATGTGTTCATTCTGTGTAGTGCCATTCACCCGTGGCAGGGAGCGAAGCCGCAACCCGCAAACCATCGTTGTTGAATGCCAGAAGCTATGGGCTGACGGCTACAAGGAAGTGACATTGCTTGGCCAAAACGTGGACAGCTACCTCTGGTACGGCGGTGGGCTAAAGAAAGATTTCAAGGTAGCCAGTGACATGGCTCAGGCCAGTGCTGTGCAATTCAGCCATTTGCTACACATGGTGGCCAACGCCTTGCCTGAGATACGCATTCGCTTTGCCACATCCAACCCGCAAGACATGTCTGATGAGGTGCTTCAAGCCATTGCGGAACATGAAAATATTTGCAAATACATCCATCTGCCTGTGCAAAGTGGATCCAGCCGCATCCTCAAGGCAATGAACCGTGGCCATGACAGGGCCGACTACATGGACTTGATTGATCGGGTGAAACGCATCATTCCCGATTGTGCGATTTCTCAAGATATCATGGCAGGCTTCCCGACAGAAACAGAGGAAGATCACGAGGAAACCTTGAGCTTGATGTCCCAGGTGAGATATAATTTTGGCTACATGTTTGCTTACTCAGAGCGGCCAAACACCATGGCTGCAAGAAAGCTGGAAGATGACGTCCCCCTTGCAGTGAAAAAGCGACGCCTGCAAGAGATCATTGACCTGCAGCAGGTCCATAGTGCAGAACGCAATGCGGCCAATGTTGGCCAGGTGGTGGAGGTTCTGATAGAGGGGTATTCTAAGCGGTCTGACAAGGATGTCTTTGGCCGAACCAGCCAAAATGCTGTCGCCGTTTTCCCGAAAAAACACCATCAGCCTGGAGACTTGGTGAAGGTTTTGATTCGTTCAAGTACAGCCGCTACCTTGTTGGGCGATTCAATTGATACCCCGTCATGAAACAGTTCCTGTTAATTCCTCTTGTTTTGATGGCCAGTTTGTCTGTGCAAGCACAGGTCAAGTCATCCCAACAGCCCTTATCTACCTTGTCTTTGGTGGATGAGTCCCTGCATTTTATGGTGATTGATGAGGCCATCAAAGAGCAAGGCACATTGAGCATTTGCATTGCACAAAAGGATCGCTGCATTGAGAATCTGCAAGTCGGTTTCATTGTGCGGATTTATGATACCAGTGGTCAAGAGATATGGAACTCCTTGTGGTCAGGGAAGAACATGGACATCCGATTCAAATCGCCAATGCCACAAGCTGCGACCTATGCCGTTGAAGCAACCTCAGATTTTGTGATTAATCGCTTGACGACCAATCGGATTTCTACAGTCAAACCTATGCAGTTGAACCAACCCACTCAGCCATGAGCCCGCAAGAATTAAAACAGCGATTTGGCATCATTGGTCAAGACCCGGCCCTTGATCGCGCCTTGTTTAAGGCCATGCAGGTGGCAGCAACAGACATATCTGTGATGGTCACGGGTGAATCAGGTGTTGGCAAAGAAAGCATTCCTCGCGTTGTTCACAATCTGTCGCATCGCAAGCATGAGTCCATGATTTCCGTGAACTGTGGAGCCATCCCTGAAGGCACGATGGATTCGGAGTTGTTTGGCCATGAAAAGGGTTCATTCACCGGTGCTGTGGGTGCCAGGAAGGGCTATTTTGAGGCCGCAGATGGCGGAACAATTTTCTTGGACGAGGTGGGAGAGCTTCCCTTGGCAACGCAAGTGCGATTGCTTCGCGTACTTGAAACCGGCGAGATCATTCGCGTGGGATCAAGCAAGGCCATTAAGGTGGATGTGCGTGTTGTTGCTGCAACGAACGTGGATCTGGCAGAAAAAATTAAAGCTGGAAAGTTCCGAGAGGACTTGTTTTACCGACTCAACACGGTTGAGATCACCTTGCCGCCTTTGCGCGATAGAAAAGGAGATATCTACCTGTTGTTCAGGAAATTTGCACAAGATTTCTCTCAAAAATACCGCACATCTGCAGTCAGATTGACTGATGCGGCCGTGACCGTGTTGGAGGCCTACCGCTGGCCGGGCAACATTCGCCAGCTGCGCAACTTGGTGGAACAAATTTCTGTCATTGAAGGGGATCAAACCGTTGAGGCCAGCCTGTTGAGTCAGTACATCCCAGACATCGAGCAAAGCAATTTGCCGGCGAGGACTTCTGGCCCGGTTTCGCAAGACCAGTTTCACAATGAACGAGAAATTCTCTACAAGGTCCTGTTTGACATGCGAGCAGATATCCAGAACCTCAAACACTTAGTGGGACAGATAGCGCAGGGTGGGCAGTCCATGGATGACCTTTCTGATGGCATTCAAAACTTAGGCAACAAGATGCAGCATGACATCACAACTTTGCCAGCCCTATGGAAACAACCTGAGCAGAAGGATCCGCCGGCCACAAGTGCGGCAACTGAGGGGTCTAAACCAGCGCAATCGTTCATGGACATTGAGTCTTTGGATGAGGGGTCTTCGGCCAAAAGAGCCTTTAAAACCCTTGAAAATATTGAAATTGAGATGATCAAGGATGCCATTGCAAGGCACAAGGGCCGACGCAAAGAAGCGTCTGCTGAGTTGGGCATTTCTGAGCGAACCCTTTACCGTAAAATCAAGCAATACAACCTGGGATGAGTCGATTCAAGGCAATGACAAGTGCAGCTGTAAACGCATGGGTTGGCGTATGGACGATTGCTATCATAGCAAGCTGTTCTGCCAGCTACTCCTTCACGGGAGGCGATGTGGGTCAGGCAAAAACCCTGTCTGTGGCAACCATGATCAATGAATCCGATTTAGTGAACCCTCAGTTGGCACAGCTGCTGACAACCACGTTGCAAGATGTGATAGCCAGGCAGACATCTTTGGATCTGATTACAAGGGATGGGGATTTGCAATTCACAGGCAGAATCACAGCCTACGATGTCCGATCCGATGCCCCGGGTGCCAATGATCAGGTGGCGCAAAGTCGCTTGAGTGTGACCGTTGCCATCGACTATGCCAATCTCTTGGATGACACGAAAAGCTTCAGGCAATCCTTCAATGTTTACAGAAATTTCCCAGCCTCACAGACCCTATCTCAAGTGGAGGATGTCCTGGTGGATGAAATAGTTATGGAGCTCTGTGAAAAAGTATTCAATCGCGCCCTGGTCCAATGGTAGCAAACCCTCAGCAAGTGAAGGCCATCTTGGGCCGCGTGGATGAGTTGACCACCACGGACAGTGAATTCCTGGAGGGTCTTGTCAAGCAATACCCCTACGCTCAGGTGTTTCAGATGCTTCACCTCAGAGGCTTGCAGCTCCATGAATCCTTCAAGTTCCCTCAGCAATTGCATCGCACATCCACAGCCATGCTTAACCGGGAGAAACTCTTCACATGGACTGAGGCGCCGTTGATGCCTATGGAGGTTGTTGAAGCGGCTGCCAGGATGGATTCAGGCCCAATTCAACTGCCTGAAGAGGTTTCTGCCCCCTCTGCCCCCTCGAAAGCATCAGTCGATCCAGCCATTGATGTTCAACCGAAGGTGGAGACAAGCAACCAAGCAGATATTTCAGCAATCGAG
>DFSH01000071.1:18879-22474 GCA_002378565.1 Flavobacteriales bacterium UBA3442
TCAGCAATCGAGCTTCCCACAGAGCCTGAAGTTTCTTCGCCAACGGTCATGCCGATTCAACGGCCTTCAAGCATCAAGCCTTTGGGCGATTTGTCTCATCTACCTGAGATGGTCAGAAAGCAAATTGAACGCTCACGCGCCATTCAAGCCAGTCGACAGGCTGCGCCATCACCTGTCTCCGCGCCTGTATCTGCTGCAGATACACAATCACAGAAAGTTGCTCTTCCAAAAGTGACAAGTCCTGTCAAGCCAGTTGAACTTCCTGAACCAGCTGAAACCCCATTGCCTGTTGAGGTGGAAGTTCAACCAATCACTGAATCGGTTCCGCAAACTGCCCCTCAATCAGCGCCATCAAAAAGTGAGATAGTGCCCCCCGCTGACAATGCAGTTGTTGACGACCTATCGACCTCACCGGTCTCTGGCTTGTCGCAAGTGAGTCTGTCACCTTTTGCGCAATTCCTTCAAGGCCTTCAAACGGAGAATCAGGCACAGGCTGTAAGCAAAGCGGCGCAGTTGAGTCCTCGCAAGCGAAACCCCGCAGAGGAGCGAAAGATCTTGGAGTCATTCATTGCAGCCAACCCATCGATGCCTGCATTGAAGCCTGAGGTAACCACCATGGGTTCAGGTGCTACATTGACCAATGTGACGGGCCTTGTGACAGAGACCCTGGCCAACCACTACGCATCCCAAGGCTTGGTTCAAAAGGCCATTCAAGCCTATGAGATATTGAAGTTGAAAGTTCCCGATAAAAGTTCCATCTTTGCGGCCCGCATTTTGGCGATGCAGCAAACCAAAAAACACTAGACCATGTCCACGCTATTCATCATCCTTATCACCATTGTCAGCATCCTTTTGATCTTGGTTATCCTTGTGCAAAGCCCTAAAGGCAGTGCATTGGGTTCTGCTTTTGGTGGTGGTTCTGCTGCTGGCATGCTCGGCGGTGTTAAGCGCACATCCGATTTTCTTGAGAAGGCAACTTGGGTTTTGGTTTCTGTCCTTTTCGGTTTGGTTCTTTTGATGAATGTCATGGTCGGTGGAGGCACTGCTCAATCCCTGGATCAAGAGTCCTTGCTCAATCAGGAGCTGGACAATTCAGCCCCTGCTTTCCAGACGCCAGCCAGCCCGATTGAGGGATTGGACTTGTCTGAATAGGTTGTAAAACCATCCCTGCTGCTGACAGCTTGTCAGTTTTTAATGGCTTTCTTATGCTTTGGCACATTCTGTGCATAGTTTTGAAGTGAGATTTATTCGCTTAACCCCCTATTAAAGCATACCATCATGGCAGACTTGAACATCCGTCCCCTGGCAGACCGTGTCATCATTGAACCGGCTGCAGCTGAGACCACCACAGCTTCAGGCATTATTATTCCTGACACAGCACAGGAGAAACCACAGAAAGGCATCGTTGTTGCCGCTGGCAATGGCAAGGTTGACGAGCCAATGACCGTGGCTGTTGGCGACACTGTGCTCTACGGCAAGTACGCTGGCACTGAATTCAAATTTGAGGGTGAGGATTACCTCATCCTTCGAGAGTCAGACATTCTGGCCATCATTTAATCACCTTATTTAAATACCTATTATCATGAGTGCAAAAGAAATCACATTTGATGTTGCTGCACGCAACGGACTGAGAGCAGGCGTAGATGCGCTAGCTAATGCAGTGAAGGTCACATTGGGCCCCAAGGGTCGCAATGTCATTATTGAAAAATCCTTTGGCAGCCCTGTTGTTACCAAAGATGGTGTAACCGTTGCAAGGGAAATCACCTTGGAAAACAAGTTGGAAAATTTGGGAGCACAGATGCTCAAGGAAGTTGCTTCCAAAACAGCAGATGTTGCTGGCGATGGGACAACCACAGCTACGGTTTTGGCTCAAGCCATCATCAAGCATGGCCACAAGAATGTCATGGCAGGTGCAAACCCAATGGACCTCAAGCGAGGCATTGACAAATCTGTTGCAGTTGTTGTCAAGGCGTTAGCAAAGATGTCTATTGAGGTTGGTGAGAGCAATGACAAGATTGAACAGGTTGCTACCATTTCCGCAAACAATGACCCTTCAATTGGCAAGTTGATTGCTGAGGCCATGGATAAGGTGAAAAAGGAAGGTGTGATTACCGTTGAAGAGTCAAAAGGCACGGAAACCTATGTGGATGTCGTTGAAGGCATGCAGTTTGATCGCGGTTACCTGTCCCCGTATTTCACGACCAACACTGAGAAAATGATCGCGGATTTGGAGAACCCTTACATTTTGATCTACGACAAGAAGATTAGTACGATGAAGGAGCTCTTGCCTATACTTGAGCCAGTAGCTCAGTCCGGACGACCATTCCTTATCATTGCTGAAGATGTAGATGGCGAGGCCCTTGGCACCTTGGTGGTGAACAAGATTCGTGGTTCCCTGAAAGTGGCTGCCGTGAAGGCGCCAGGTTTTGGTGATCGACGCAAGGCTATGCTGGAAGACATTGCTATTTTGACAGGTGGTACCGTGATTTCTGAGGAGCGTGGTTTCAAGTTGGAAAACACCACTTTGGATATGCTTGGTACCGCAGAAAAGGTGACATTGGACAAGGATAACACCACCGTGGTTAATGGTGCTGGCAACAAAGATGACATCAGTGGACGTGTTGGACAGATCAAGGCACAGATTGAAACGACAACCAGTGATTACGACCGTGAAAAATTGCAAGAGCGATTAGCGAAGCTTGCCGGTGGTGTCGCTGTGCTTTATGTGGGTGCAGCCTCTGAGGTTGAGCTCAAAGAGAAGAAGGACCGTGTGGATGACGCACTGTCTGCCACAAAGGCTGCCATCGAGGAGGGCATTGTTCCCGGCGGTGGTGTGGCCCTGGTTCGCACCATTGAGTCATTGAGCAAACTCAAAGGTGACAACGCTGATGAAACAACAGGGATTGCCATCATTGCACGTGCCATTGAGGAGCCATTGCGCCAGATTGTATTGAATGCTGGACTGGAAGGTTCTGTCATCGTGTCCAAGGTCCGTGAGGGCAAGGGCGATTACGGTTTCAATGCAAAAACTGAGAACTATTGCAACATGCATGAAGCTGGTATCATTGATCCAACCAAGGTGACCCGTGTCGCACTTGAGAATGCCGCTTCTGTGGCTAGTCTCTTGTTGACAACTGAGGCAACCATTGTTGAAATACCTAAGCCTGAGCCAGCCATGCCTGCTGGTCCAGACATGGGAGGCATGATGTAAGTCAGCATAATTAGACAAAGAGCCGGTTCATTTGAGCCGGCTTTTTTATTGCACGTAGGGCCTGTCTGGTCAAGGCCCGTGATGTATTTTTGTTCGCCTGCCCAGGTGATGAAATTGGTAGACATGAGGGACTTAAAATCCCTTGCCTATTGTTGGCGTACGGGTTCGATTCCCGTCCTGGGCACATTGAAAGGCTTCCGCAAGGGGGCCTTTTTTTTAGTGCCTTCTGATAGCTTGTTAGTGCTGAGCCAGTAAGGGTTTGCTCGTATGATGCTTGGCAGTAAATTCCTGAAAATCTATTAGGTTAGATGCCTTTGTTTGTGATGTCTGGTTAATTGATTGAGACGTCAAGTTAGGGTATCTGCGACTCACTTGCGACTCACT
>DFSH01000045.1:0-36030 GCA_002378565.1 Flavobacteriales bacterium UBA3442
GATGTCATGAAGACATTCAAGCTGTCTGTATACTAAACAGCTTTAATAGCAAATAGAAGCGGCCCGGCAACGGGCCGCTTTTTTTGTGGCTTGTTGTATCTTCATAGTTCAAATTGCCTGAACATGAAACAATTCTTTGCCTTAGCCATTTTTACTTTTTCGTTATCTGCCTTTTCACAAGGCAGAAATCATGCTGAATTGCCAGATGCTGCAGAAGGCGATTTATCGGTGAAAAGATCGATACCCTTTGATGCGGCAGAAACCCCCATTTGGTCTGAAGATTTTGCTTCAGGCATACCTAGCACATGGTTGTCCACAGGGCAAGCTTCAGGCGTAGCTAACACTAGTGCTCATTGGGTATACAGGGGAACGGTCACCATGCCCAGTAACAGCGTTGGCTCACAAGGTGGCTATGTTGGCACACGCGGCCCCATTGCTTCAGTAACTTCGTCCAATGGCTTCATTATTTATGATTCTGACTTCATGGATAATGCTGGCATTTCTGGCAATCAAGGCAATGGCGCTGCTGCTGCACCACACTTAGGTATCCTTACGCCTCCCATGATTGACTTGAGCGCAGCCCCTAATGTTCAATTGGAGTTCACGGAGTACTATCGGCGACGCCAAGGCACACAGGTCCCCACAACAGCGGTGTCTGCTACTTACATCGATTTCTCCACTGATGGGGGTGCTACCTGGCCACATTCAGTTGAACTCAATACTCACATTGGAAACAACCAAGAAACAGCAGACAATTACTTGATTCAGATTAATGCCTCTAATTTTATTGGTGGTGAGGATTCAGCGATGTTTAGGTTGCGTTTTGATGGTCGATACTATTTCTGGATGGTAGATGATATGCAGTTGGTGGTGCCGCAATTCAATCGCATGGTATTCACCCCTTATGGAGAGGCGGGTGAAATTGACATGCTCTTTGGTTCTCAATCCAGGTATGGTCATATGTCATTGGCGGAGAATCGCCCCTTGACTTTTGACGCTAATGCATACAACTTTGGCATCAATGCGCAGAGTAATGTGCGATTAGAGGTGGATTTGATTGACCCCAATGGCAATGTGCAAATGACGGTGTCAGATACTACAGCATTACTGAACCCAGGGGACACTCTTTCGTACAATGATTTGAATACCTATAGTAGCCCTTTGTTGCCAGCAGCTATTGCAGGCAACCACATGGTTGTATACCGTGTGGTGACAGATAGCACCATTGAAACCCATCAGGACACCTTGGTCATGTCTATGGACCTGACTCAAATGGGGATTGATTTTGGCGCTTACAGCAGCTCATTAGGCACAAATACCCTTGGTTTTGATGGATCAGCATTGGCAGTGCAATTGCAATTTGAGGCAACTGGTAATGAATGGTTATATGGTGTTGAGATTGGCATCTCATCATTAACAACGGGTGGTATTATTGAGGTTTCGGTCTTTGATACAGCTTCGTTTTCGGGTTATACGTCAGGCTTTGACCCCAATGGCATCTTAGCTTATGCTCAAGATTCTATCACGTCCAATGATATTTCCACGAACCTTAAATATGTGGATATCGCCTCTGCAAATGGTCCAGTTGAACTAACGACTCAGGGTGTTTTTGTGATTGTCACTTTGTTTTCCAACAATGGCGCTGACCTGATTCGTATCATCAATGATAAGACTTTGAAGCAGTTTGGGCAGGCAAAAATGATGTACAAAACAGATGCTGCTAGATGGTACACGGGTTACAGCAATTCCATGACCATGAACGCGCCGTGGATCCGTGCGGACATATGCCCAAGAAACCTGGCTGGCGCCACATGTGCGTTAGGCGTTGAAGATTTGGCATTAACTATGCAGTTGATGCCAAATCCCACTAAAGGCAGCTTTGTGGTTGACATGCCTTCTGCTCAAGGTCGCAAGGCTTCCATGGTCATTCATGATTTATTTGGCCGTGTGATGCTTGAAAGTGACTATACCATGGGAGATGCCATTGATTTGACATCCTATGCATCTGGCATGTATATGGTTTACCTAGTATTAGATGGGGAATTCAATAGCATGAAGCTTTTGGTGCAATAGATAGTTGATCTTAAGATTTCAGTTGATTGATGAGCGATTTTCTGCCAATCTGTTGGCTGATGATATCCTTTTCTAATGACCACCCTCTGGCCGGACTGTATTCCCGGCCATAGAAGATGATCTGTAGATGAAGTTTGTTCCATGCAGATTCAGGGAAAAGGCGCTTGGCGTCTTTCTCTGTTTGTTGAACACTATGCCCATTGCTCAGGGTCCATCGATGCATCAAGCGATGGATGTGCGTATCTACCGGGAATGCAGCTATGCCAAAGGCTTGGCTCATCACCACTGAAGCAGTTTTATGACCTACGCTTGGCATTGCTTCCAGGGCTTCAAAGCTCTTGGGGACTTGGCCATCATGCAAGTCAACAATCATTTGAGACAGGCCTTTGATGCCTTTTGACTTCATGGGAGATAGACCGCAGGGTCTGATGATAGCTTGGATGGTTTCAACAGACAGTTTAGCCATGTCATAGGGGTTGTTCGCTCGGGCAAACAGGATGGGTGTGATGGTGTTGACTCGTGCGTCAGTGCATTGTGCAGAAAGCACCACTGCCACAAGCAACGTGAAAGCGTCACTGTGATCCAAAGGAATGGGGACTTCAGGGTAGAGCTCTTCTAGCGCCTGCATCACGTAGTTTGCTTTATCTTGCTTGGTCATGTGGCAAATGTCGCATTACTTCTTAGAAAACCTCCATTATGACACATTTGAACGTAGGCGACAAGGCCCCCGCCATCTCAGGACTTGATCAATTCGGTCAATCAGTCACCTTTGATCGCTTTGCTGGTCAATCGATTGTCCTTTATTTCTACCCTAAAGACGACACCCCAGGGTGCACCGCAGAAGCTTGCTCTTTGCGTGATGGCTACCAGGATTTGCTTGACTCAGGCTTTGCAGTCGTGGGTGTTTCCCCTGACTCAGTGGCCAAGCACGGAAAGTTTGTGGAGAAATTTGACCTGCCCTTTCCCTTGATCGCAGATGTTGACAAAGCGGTGGTTAAGGCCTATGGCGTCTGGGGCCTGAAAAAATTCATGGGTCGTGAGTTTGAAGGGGTGCATCGCTTGACTTTTGTGATTGATGTCAATCGCTGCATTTCTCGCATCATCACCAAGGTGAATACCAAGGAAAGTGCTGCGCAAATACTGGAATCAGCAGGCTGAAGCCCATTGAAATCAAGGCTTTGAGGCCGTTGATAAACTAGCTGTTTAAATCGTCTTTGCATGAAGACTAAACGGATGCCTTGTTCTACTTTTGGCATTCAAGATACCCTAAACACGCAAGAGAATAAGGATTTGCATATTCCGTAAATACTAACTACATTAGCAATCTAATATAATTAGCATTATCATGTATTTCTCACACAACTTTAAGCTATGAGCGCAAACAAAGATGCACGCCTGAAGGCACTGAAATTGACCATGGACAAGATGGATAAAACCTATGGCAAGGGTGCCGTCATGCGCCTGGGTGATAGCCCTGCTGTAGACATTGAAGTCATCCCCTCAGGTTCGTTGAGTATTGATATCGCCTTAGGGATTGGCGGCTACCCTCGTGGTCGCGTGGTGGAAATATTTGGACCGGAGTCCTCGGGTAAAACGACGCTTGCCCTGCATGCCATTGCTGAAACCCAAAAAACGGGTGGCATTGCTGCCTTCATTGATGCAGAGCATGCCTTTGACAGTTTCTATGCTAAGGCCCTTGGGGTGAACACGGAGGATCTCATCATATCTCAACCGGATAACGGCGAGCAAGCCCTTGAAATTGCTGATAACTTGATTCGTTCGGGTGCCATTGATCTCATTGTCATTGACTCGGTAGCTGCATTGACCCCTCGTGCTGAAATTGAAGGTGAGATGGGCGAAAATAAGGTAGGCTTGCATGCCCGCTTAATGAGTCAAGCGCTAAGAAAATTGACGGGCACTATTTCAAAGACACAGTGTACATGTATGTTTATCAATCAGTTGCGTGAGAAGATTGGTGTGATGTTTGGCAACCCCGAGGTCACCACAGGAGGCAATGCTTTGAAGTTCTACAGTTCGCTTCGCCTGGACATCCGCAGAAGCACACAAATAAAAGTGGCTGACCGCGTGGTAGGCAATCGCATCCGTGTGAAAATTGTCAAAAATAAAATGGCCCCTCCTTTCCGCTTGGCTGAATTCGAAATCCTTTACGGTGAAGGTATTTCACGCCTTGGCGAAATCATCGATTTTGGCCTTGAGCATGACATCTTAACAAGAAGTGGCAGTTGGTTTTCTTACGGCTCAACCAAGTTGGGACAGGGAAGAGATGGTGTCAAAACCCTACTCAAGGACAACCCCGAATTGACGGAAGAAATCGAGGCTAAAGTGCTGGAAAAACTCAAGGATGCCTAAGGCATGGATTGCAGGCCTAGGGCTTGCGATCGCTGTCTGGTCGTGTTCAGAACCGGCTAGTCAAGCGGCTGTTGATGGGGTTTCTGTTGCAGCCGTTACCCTGACGCCTATGGACAGCTTGAATGATGCGATTCAAGCCAATCCCAATGATGTTCCAAACTTGGTGAAGCGAGGGCGTATGCATTTCCAGACGGCCAATTTGCCTTATGCCTTGGCTGATATCAAGGCCGCATTGGCTATTGATAGCAATGATCATGATGCCATGGTTTTCATGGGTGAACTCATGATCTTGAAAAACCGATCCCGCACCTCGAAAGATTTATGGCAGCGATGCATTGATGTGCATCCTGAAAGTGTGCCCTGCCGATTGAAGTTGGCGGAACTCTACAGCATAGTCTTTGAGTACGACAAGGCATTGCAGTTGATTGATGAAGCTTTGGCTATTGATCCCGACGCTGCCCTCGCTTATTATCTGAAAGGCTTGATTGTGCGAGATCATAAGTCAGACACCTTGCGCGCCTTGGCTTACATACAAAAGGCTATTGACTTGGAGCCAACCTATTGGGAGGCTCTCGATATGGCGGCTCACCTCTACAGTCTTAATGGCTCTTCCATCGCGGTGGGTTATTACCAGCGCATGTTGGCTATCAATCCTGGGGATGGCGCCACTTTGTACAAGCTTGGTATGTTTTATCTGGGGCAAAAGGATTGGAATCGTGCCTTGGAGATTTTCACTGAATCAGTGGAACGCTACCCCAATGATGCAGAGAGCTTGTACAACCTGGGTTTCATCCATCTTGAGTTGGCCTTGTTGAAGCCAGCAAGGGAGTATTTCACTCGCTGTCTTCAAGTCAACGCCTTGAATTATCGAGCCTATTATGGTCGAGGGTTCACATGGGAACGTGGAGGAGACCTAAGCAATGCTGCCGCTGATTACCGGAAGGCCTTAGAGTACAATCCCATCCATGAAGCGTCGCAAATTGCTTTGCGTCGTGTGATGGATAAAGTGGAACAATGAAGCAACCCCTTGCAAAGCAAACCCCTCATGTTCATAGCAAGCATGGGGATGAAAGGCATGATCCTTACCAATGGATGACTGATCGCACAAGCGATGATGTCCTGTCACACCTGAATGCAGAAAATGCCTACCGCAAGGCTTTGATGGAGCCTGTTACGGCCTTGGAAGCTGAACTGGCAAAGGAGATGACAGATCGTTTGGTGCCAGATGATGCAACCGTACCTGTTCGTATCGGTGATTATTGGTACCAAACCCGCTTTGAATCAGGCAATGAGTACCCACAGTTTTACCGAAGATCAGGTGATGAAAATGGCCCGGAGCAGTTGCTTTTGGACGTGCAGACCTTGGCAAAAGACAAGGCTTATTGTCAAGTGAGTGGCATCTTTTTAACTGAAGATCACGCCATGATGGCTTATGGGGTCGATTTTGTCAGCCGGCGTCAATACGATATTCACTTCATGGATTTAACGACAGGAGAGACCTTGAGCAAGGTGATTCATAACAGCACGGGTTCTTTGACATGGTCCAAAGATGGCAGCCATGTCTTCTACGCTACCAAGGATCCAGATACTTTGCGTGTTGATCGCATTTGGCGTGATGAATTGAAAGGTGATAAGCCGCCGGTTTGTGTTTACCATGAGCAGGATGAAGCCTTCTCCTGTGGCATTGGTAAAAGCAAATCAAAGGCCTTTTTGACCATCAGTACAAGCGCCACCGATGTATCGGAGTCCCATGTTTTAGCGAGCGACAACCCCACGGGGAACTTTGTTTGCTTTAGACCGCGTGAGGCCGGTGTGGAGTACGGGATGTCGCACCGCGATGATCATTGGTTGGTGATGTCCAATACCCATGGGCAAAAAAACTTCGCCTTGGACAAAGTGCCTCTGAACGACTACAGTGATTGGACGCCATTCATTGCTCATCGCGAGGATGTTCAATTGGAGGGGCTAGACCTGTTTCATGAACATGTTGTTACATCGGAACGCTGCAATGGGTTGCTGAGTCTGGTTATCAGGGGACTGGATGGCGCTGTTGACCATGTCATTGATATGGATGAGGACAGTTACCAGATAGGCACCCATGGGAATCCCATGCTTGACACTCACGTACTTCGCTACGGCTACACTTCGCTAACCACACCGAGCACAGTGATCGACTACCACATGGTGACCCATGAGCGCGTCGTGAAAAAGCAGCAGACCATTCGTGGTGGCTATGACGCTAGTCAATTCACCTCGAAGCGTTTGTGGGCCACAGCAGCTGATGGGAGCTTGGTTCCCATGTCCTGGGTAGGTCCGGTGAATGCCCCGGCAGATTGCCCGACGTTGCTCTATGGCTATGGCTCCTACGGTATCACGGTAGATCCCGGTTTTTCCCTATCCAGGTTGAGCCTACTCGAGCGAGGTATGGCCTTTGCAATTGCGCATGTGCGTGGGGGTGAGTACCTAGGGCGAGGTTGGTATGATGCAGGTAAATTGGCCAATAAACAGAACACCTTCAGTGACTTCATTGCCTGTGCAGAGCATCTAAAATCTGCAGGCATCGCTGGCGATGTTTATGCCATGGGCGGCAGCGCAGGCGGCTTGCTAATGGGAGCCGTCATGAACCAACGGCCAGACCTGTGGGCTGGTATCATTGCTGCCGTGCCTTTTGTTGATGTGGTGACGACCATGCTTGATGAGAGCATTCCTTTGACAACGGGAGAGTATGGTGAATGGGGCAACCCTAATGAAGCTGAGGCTTATGAACGAATGAAAGCCTACAGCCCCTATGACAATGTGGACGCATTGGCGTATCCGCCATTGTTGGTGACCACCGGATTGCATGACTCACAGGTGCAGTATTGGGAGCCCATGAAGTGGGTGGCACGACTTCGGGAACTTCGCTGCAATCACAAGCCCCTGATCATGCATTGCAACATGGATACCGGTCACGGCGGTGCTTCTGGTCGCTATGCTGCCTTTGCAGAGGTTGCCATGGAGTACGCCTTTTTGATTGGCCTTATGAAGGGCAAGCTTCCTTTAAAATAATTGGTCCTCAACCAAATGCTTGACCTTTGTATTGGCGCCTGCCTGCTGATCAATGAACCCCTTGATTTGCTTAGCTGGAGAGGTTTTTTGTAGACAATCGTCGATCCATTGCTTGAGTTCGTCACTGTTTGAAACAGTGTTAGCATGACCTGATTGAATGGCCTTGTCAGCCTCCCAATGCCCGTCGGTTTCAGGCCCAAAGCAGGTGGGTAAACCGTGTACCATGGCCTCCAATACATTGTGCAATCCTTGCTTGAACCCACCGCCAATCATGGCCATGTTTGCGTGCCCATAGAAGGTGAAAAGTTCCCCCATGGTGTCAACCAATAGGAGTTTTGAATCCTGTTTTTCTTCCAGGCTTGAAGTAGACCAGCTAGACCACATCAAGGCCGTTGTTGGTAGAGCTTGGTTGATGGATGATGCCCGACTCACATCATGTGGTGCAAGAATGAAGGCGATTTGAGGGAAACGATGAATCAAGGGCAAGATCAGTGCCTCGTCTTCCGGCCAAGAGCTGCCAAGAATCAATACCTTTCTGCCTTGGATGAAGTCTTCTATACCTTCAATGGGTTGCCATGTACGAAGCCGCTCTTTCACACTGTCAAAGCGACCATCGCCAGTCAATACGGACTCAGGTAGGCCTGCATGGTTCCATGCGGCTTGGCCACTGGGCTGTTGCTGACTGCAAAAAGACAAGCCTTGCAAGGCATGGCGATTGATGACGTTCATTGGGTGAAGCCACCAGTGACCTTGTGGGCTGTGCGCAAAGGCTAAGCCGTAGGGAATCTGTCTTTTCACAAGCAAGCCGCAGAGGACAGGCCACAGGTCATATTTCACGAAGAGCATGGCTTGGGGTTGCAGCTGATCCAAGAATGGATTGAGTTCACTTGACCGATCGACTGGCAGGTAACAAACGGGGCAGGGGCAGTCTGCTTGAATGCCTTGGCCGCTGGGTGAAAACAAGGAAACAACGATCCGCTTTCCCTCTACATGCCATTGCTTGATCAAAGGTGCAATCATCCAATACTCGCCAAGGGAGGCAACATGGATAAGTAAGTCAGTGGGTCCTTCAGGTAGTTTCTGCTCTCTGGCGTTCAGCCAAGATTGGGCCTTGATGTGTCCGAAAAAGGCTGAAACCTGAACAATCAGGTGGTAGCAAAGTCCAGGCAGTCGACGAAGGATCATTGGTAGTATTTGATGCGGTCTTCTACCTTGAGTAGGGGCAAGATCCACGCAGCGCGCAGGCCGATCCATTGATCAAATTTGATGTCGATGTCAGGCTGACGGCTGAAATGGTTGTAGCCACGAATGGACTGAGTTTGAGCAAAGCCTGCATCAAGGCCAATTTGAAAATTGATGCGACCAGCCGGGTCTAGGTATCGGTAGCTGAGGATGGGGCTGAGGCTGATGCCGTGATGCAGCTGGTCCAAGCCTTCAGTGTAGGGCGACTCCAACAAGGGAACGCCGCCTGAGCTGAAGATGCCAACCTTGTGCCGCAGGTAGCCTACAGAGAAGCCTACAAGCCATTCGCCGTAGGGTACCTTGAAAACTTGTATCAAGCGGGGCCCAATGATGCTGCCACGAAGTTCAGCTTGTAAACTGCCATAGCTGCCATCATTGGCAAGTATTTCTCCTTCTGAGGTCATCAGGTGTTCAATCAGAGCAGGCCCTTGTTTGAGCTTGCCTGCATGAAGAAAGTCAGCTTGTAACCCAAGGATCCATCCATTGGCCCATTGGTGATCAAAGGCAGCAGACATGGAAAGGCTAGATTTAAAAGACTTTCCCCAATCCCCTAAAGGGAGGAAGCTTCCAGCACCTACATGAATTAATTGACCCTTAGCTTGTGGGTTCTGGGCCACGCCAGAGAGGCTGCAAAAAACCAAGGCAAAAGCAAAAATGAATGGGAGGCTGCGCATGCTGCGAAGGTAACCCATGAAATACTTCATGTCATTGATTTGATTCTTCCTCAGTTTTTGCTGCATTTCTCAGCTATTTCTGTGGTATTTTTGACATCTTAACGCATTGTATGGCATTCAACCCTCCTATCCCCATGGTGGACCTCAAGACCCAGCATGGACGCATCCGCAGCGAATTGGACAAGGCCCTATTAGCTTCAGCCCATGCAGGCCGATTCATCAATGGGCCAGAGGTTGCTGTCTTTGCTGCAGAACTTGCTGATTATTTGCAGGTGGAACATGTCATCCCTTGTGCCAATGGCACCGATGCCTTGCAGATTGCTTTGATGGCTTTAGGGCTGAAGCCCGGCGATGAAGTGATCACTGCCAGTTTCACCTATGTTGCTACGGCAGAGG
This sequence comes from Flavobacteriales bacterium UBA3442, assembly GCA_002378565.1. Classification (GTDB taxonomy): domain Bacteria; phylum Bacteroidota; class Bacteroidia; order Flavobacteriales; family Schleiferiaceae; genus TMED14. The sequence goes on from DFSH01000045.1 coordinate 9,804, forward strand.
TTATTGCCCTGTTGCAGCTGAAGCCTGTACTGGTGGATGTGCACCCAGACCATTTCACCTTGGATGTTGATCAGGTGGCAGCAGCCATCACCTCACGCAGCAAGGCCATCATTCCTGTACACCTATACGGCCAGGGTGCTGACATGGAACCTTTGATGGCATTGGCTGACAAGCATGGGTTATTTGTTGTTGAGGATAATGCGCAAGCTTTAGGCGCTGATTACCAGTTCAGCTCAGGTATTCAAGCCAAACTTGGCACGGTTGGTCACATTGGATGCACCTCCTTTTTCCCCAGTAAAAACCTTGGATGCATGGGTGATGGTGGCGCTTTGTTCACCAGAGATCAGGCATTGGCAGATCGCATTGCCATGATTGCCAACCACGGTCAATCGGTGAAATACCAACACGATGTGGTTGGCTGCAACAGCCGATTAGACAGCATCCAAGCAGCCGTTTTACAAGTGAAGCTCAAGCATCTCCCAGCCTGGACCCTTGCCAGACAGCAGGTAGCTGACCGCTACGATGTGGGCCTTACAGGCCTAGATCAGGTTGCTGTCCCTGCCCGAATTACTCAGGGCAGCCATGTCTTTCACCAATACACCATCAAGGTGCTTGACGGTCAGCGCAATGCATTGAAGCAATGCTTGGCAGATGCTGGCATCCCGAGCATGATCTATTACCCCATTCCCCTGCATAAGCAAAAGGCTTATGCAAGCGTTGACTATGGAGCGGGCTTCCCCATTTCAGAGCAATTGAGCGAGGTGGTCTTGTCCTTGCCAATGCACCCTGAATTGGACGAGTCAACCCAACACATCATCACCCAAACCATTCAAAACTTCTTTTCATGAAAATCACTGTTGTAGGTACTGGGTATGTCGGCTTGGTTTCCGGTGCATGCCTTGCAGATGTTGGCATGGATGTCACCTGTGTGGACATCGATCAGCAAAAAATTGCCAACCTCAAGAAAGGCATTTTGCCCATATATGAACCGGGATTGGATCACATCGTGTCTCGCAATGTGGCTGCAGGTCGCCTGCATTTCACCAGCACCTTGTCTGATGCCATTGTTGGATCAGAAACCGTATTCATTGCGGTGGGAACACCCCCAGGTGAGGATGGGTCTGCTGATTTACAGTACGTCTTGAAGGTGGCGCAGTCCATTGGTGAGCACATGCAGGACTACCTGGTGGTTGTGACTAAAAGCACAGTGCCTGTTGGCACAGCGAGCAAGGTGCAATCAACGTTGCAGTCTGCCTTGACCAATCGAGGTTTAACTACGGACTTTGATGTGGCCTCCAACCCAGAGTTTCTCAAGGAGGGGGCTGCCATTGATGATTTCATGCGACCTGACCGAATTGTATGCGGCGTGGACAATGAACGGGCTGAGGGCGTCTTGTCTCGCCTGTACAAGCCATTTACCTTGAATGGCCACCCGGTGCTATTCATGGATATTCCATCTGCAGAGATGACCAAATACGCTGCCAATGCCATGTTGGCAACAAAAATCAGCTTCATGAATGACATTGCCTTGCTGTGTGAGGTCATGGGCGCAGATGTCAATCAAGTCCGAAAGGGCATTGGCAGTGATCCGCGAATTGGGCATAAATTCATTTACCCAGGCATTGGCTATGGCGGTTCATGCTTCCCTAAGGACGTGAAGGCCTTGGTGCGCGCAGGCGAGGAAAATGGCCATGCCCTGCGCATCCTGCAGGCTGTCGAGGACGTCAATGACGACCAAAAACAGGTGATGGTTAAAAAAGTGATGGCACAGTTTGGTCAGGATTTGACCGGCAAGCATTTTGCTATGTGGGGCTTGAGCTTCAAGCCAGAAACCGATGACATGCGTGAAGCGCCATCGGTGGTGATTGCCAATGCCTTGCTTGAAGCTGGTGCCACAGTAGCGGCCTATGACCCGGTTGCAACAGAAGAGGCTAAGCATCAGTTGGGCGACCGCATCACTTATGCAAATGACGCCTATGCGGCACTGGAAGGGGCTGACGCCCTGCTGTTGGTGACCGAATGGCGAGAGTTCCGCATGCCAAACTGGGACCGTGTCAAGGAGGCCCTGCAGACGCCAGTTGTCATTGATGGCAGGAATATTTTTGATGCCAAGGTGCTTCGCGACCAGGGCTTTGTTTACCAAGGAATAGGCATCCTATGAGCAAGACCAAACCACGCACCCTGATTACTGGGGCCGCAGGTTTCTTGGGGTCCCACCTTTGTGACCGTTTCATTGCAGAGGGTCATGAAGTGATTGCCATGGACAACCTCATCACAGGGGATATGCGCAACATTGACCATTTGATGGACTCGCCAGCGTTCACCTTTGTCAATCATGACATCAGTCAGCGCATTGCCATTGATGGACCCTTGGATTACATCCTGCACTTTGCCTCACCAGCTAGCCCCATTGATTACTTGAAGATTCCCATTCAAACCATGAAGGTTGGCTCTTTAGGCACACACAATTGCCTAGGCCTTGCCTTGGCTAAGGGTGCAAGAATCTTGGTTGCTTCAACCTCTGAGGTCTATGGCGACCCCGAAGTCCACCCGCAGACAGAATCCTACTGGGGCAATGTCAACCCCGTCGGTCCACGCGGCGTCTACGACGAAGCCAAGCGATTCCAGGAGGCATTGACCATGGCTTACCATCGTTACCATGACGTTGAGACGCGCATCATTCGCATATTCAACACCTACGGACCTCGCATGCGACTCAATGATGGCCGGGTTCTGCCTGCTTTCATTGGTCAAGCCTTGCGAGGGGAGGACCTCACCATTTTTGGGGACGGCAGTCAGACGCGTTCGTTTTGTTACGTGGATGATTTGGTGGAAGGCATCCTCCGCCTCTTGATGAGTGATTGCTCAGACCCCGTGAACATTGGTAACCCAGATGAAATTAGCATCAAGGATTTTGCAGAGGAAATCATTGCCCTCACGGGTACCAATCAGCAGGTTATTTACCAAGATCTCCCTGTGGATGACCCAACCCAGCGCCAGCCAGATATCTCAAAGGCAAGGGCATTGCTTGACTGGGAGCCAAAGGTTAATCGCCACGATGGATTGGCTATAACCTATGCGGCATTCAAAGCCCTACCAGAGGAGATTCTCTACAAGCAGGAGCACAGAGATTTTAAAGCATACATCAAATAATGAGTCGCATTCTCGTTACAGGAGGCCTAGGGTACATTGGCTCACATACAACGGTTGAGTTGATGGCAAAAGGCCATGAAGTCATCGTGGTAGACAACCTTTCCAACACAAGGGAAAGCGTGCTCGACGGCATCACAGCCATCGCAGGTAAGCGGCCTTCATGGGTCAATCTTGACCTGGCAGATGCTGCGGCAACTCAAGCTTTTTTTGCTGGCAATGCTTTTGACGCAATCATCCATTTTGCCGCCTTCAAGGCCGTGGGTGAGTCCGTAGAAAAGCCAATGATGTACTACCGAAACAATGTGAATGCCTTGATGCATGTCTTGGATTATGTGACATCAAATCCTTCATGTGCTTGCATTTTTAGCTCATCCTGCACGGTATACGGTCAAGCAGATCACTTGCCGATTTCGGAAGCTGCGCCCATGAAGCAGGCAGAGTCTCCCTATGGCATGACCAAACAGATAGGTGAGTCCATGCTGACAGATGCGGCAAAGGCATATGGGCTGAAAGTGACAGCTTTGCGCTACTTCAACCCCATTGGCGCACACCCCAGTGCCTTGATTGGCGAATTGCCCCTAGGTCCTCCACAGAATTTGGTGCCTTTCATCACCCAGAGTGCTGCGGGTCTGCGAGGTCCACTGCAGGTCTACGGCAAGGACTACCCAACAGCTGATGGGACTGCCGTTAGGGATTACATTCATGTGGTTGACCTGGCATTGGCTCACATCGCTGCCATGGATCATTTGATGCGCCAGGAAGGCGGTGACATGCATGTGTTCAACCTGGGAACAGGTAAGGGGTCTTCCGTTTTGTCAGTCATTCAGGCCTTTGAAGATGCCACGGGCACAGCCTTGTCATGGGCCTTTGCGCCACGCCGGGCAGGCGATGTAGTTGCAGCGTATGCTGACACAGAAAGGGCCGCATCCGTTCTTGGGTGGAGGGCTCAACGCAGCTTGGCAGATAGCATGAAGGATGCTTGGCGTTGGCAAGAAGGATTGCCCTCTTGAATTCCTAACTTGCCATCATGAAGAAGCATCACGTCCTTGGTTTATTGGTTTGTTTGATGAGCATGCAGGTTTGGGCTCAGCCCATTCAAATGCTACTGCCTAAGGTGAGCGAGTTCAGAATGGATACTGCCCCTGCAGGGTTTGACTTGCGCATCCTGCACCTGGAGTCAGGCGATGCCTTTTCCAAGTCAGGCTTTCTCAATGCAACCAAAGTGAAGCACGCCAAACAATTTGGCGTGGCAACAAGGCAAACGTCAGGTATGCGACAGAAAATCACTGCTCAGGACCCCTTGGTTCATGATGACTTTGGTATGAAGCGAGTCTTTGCCGTCAATGGCATGCAGGTGCCCTTGCCAGGAGGAACCCCGAATGACAACACGATTGCCATCAGCAATGACAGCATCCTGCTAGCTGGGGTGAATTCCTTCATATGGGGCTGGGACCTCAAGCAGGACACCTTCCTTTTTGCGCAGCAATTCATTTCCTTGATTCAAGCCTCTGGCCTGCCAACCAATAGTTATGCAAGCGACCCGCGCCTTCATTACGATCCAGTGGAGGATCGATTTGTGCTTCTGTTTTTTGTAGGAAACAACCCACAGACCAGTCAGGTCTTTGTTTGTTTCAGCGAAACCAATGACCCGCGGGATGGCTGGCATGGCTACAGCATTCCAGGTAACCCCTTGAATAACAATCGTTGGAGTGACTTCCCCGCCATCACTGTGACGGAAGATAAATTGATACTGTCCATCAATCTCATCATTCCCGGTGTAAGCTGGCAAGTAGGTTTTGATGGAAGCATCATATGGGAGATGGATAAACATGCCGGTTATGCTGGAGACAGCCTGCCTGTTGAGCTGCATCATGGGATCACCTATGGCGGTGAATGGATCAGGAACCTGCATGCCATCACTGGATGGAATGGAAGCACGACAGTGCCAATGTTCATGTCCAACAGGAACTTCTCAGCACAAAATGATTCTGTCTTTTTTCTGCGACGCAATGACTCAGCCGTGGGTGGTACGCACAGTTATGACATCCACTTGATTCATGCCAGTGAAGCTTATGGCTTGCCGCCCAATGGGGTCCAGCCTTCCACACCGACGGGGCAGCTCAACAAGGGCATGCAAACCAATGATGCCCGATGGCTTGGAGGTATGGAAATGCCTGATGGTTCCGTTCATGTGGTAAGCACAACCAGGGAGTTCAGCAGCCAGCGATCAGCGATATACCATGGCATTCTCCACAATCCCTTGTCGCCGGACACACTCTATGGTCATGTCATTGGCGACAACATCAAATACTTTGGTTACCCCAACCTTGCCTTCATTGGCAATGAGGAATGCGATGGAGAGGTGTTGATTGGTTTCAATCACACGTCACCCGTCGATTACCCTGGATTTTCTGCCCTGTACTATGGCAACGATGGCACGTACTCCAATGTCATCAGTTTGAAATCGGGCCTTGGCAATGTGAATAAACTCGGTGGTGCAGAACGCTGGGGTGATTACTTTGGCATTCAGTCGGTCTACAATGACCCGCAACAGGCTTGGTTGGCTGGATTTTATGGCTTAGCCAATGGCAGCAATTCAACCTGGTTTTCCTTGCTAGAAAGTCCGGATAGCACGCGATTGGATCTGCAGGTTGACATGACTGGTGTTGGCTGTGAAGTTGAAGTTTCAGCCATAGCCATTGGCGGTGTCCCACCCTACAACTACGCTTGGGACAGCAACCCTGGCATTGCGCTTGCGGGACCTTACTGCAGTGGTGATTCTGTCAGCTTGTCGGTCACCGATGCGCGTGGTTGTCAGCAGGCATTGAGCGTGTATGTGCCCTATGCAGATGTCACAACACCATCGGTCTTCCCAAACCCCACACAGGACATGGTGTTGATGGCCTTCGATGCACCGTCAGGTGGCGAGGTTAGCATCACCCTGACCACGCTCAATGGCCAAGTGATAACCGTAGGTAAGCGTCCTGTGAAAGCTGGACGCAATGAAGCGCAACTCTGGTTAGGTCACCTGCCTGCAGGCACCTACCATGTTCGCATCCACTTTGGTGACCAGACAGGCAGCAGCCAGACCTCCCACTTGCTTTCAGAAAAATTACTTTTAATAACCTCACCTTGATGCCTTGCATTTTTATCACCGGCGGAGCCGGATTCATTGGTTCCCATGTGGTTCGCCGCATGGTAAACAATCACCCGGATACCACCATCGTCAATCTGGATGCTTTGACTTACGCAGGCAATCTGGCCAACTTATTGGATGTTGAAGATGCCAGCAATTACCGCTTTGAAAAAGTGAACATCTGTGATGTGCCAGCCTTGACAGAGTTGTTCAATCGTTACCAGCCAGACGCGGTGATGCATTTGGCAGCGGAAAGCCATGTGGATCGCTCCATCGAAGACCCCATGGCCTTTGTCAACACCAATGTGGTTGGCACGGTAAACCTTCTCAATGCAGCAAGGGAGCTGTGGAAGGGCAACATGGTGGGCAAGCGATTTTACCACATTTCCACGGATGAGGTCTTTGGTGCCCTTGGCAAAGAAGGTCTATTCACCGAAGCGACTGCCTACAGCCCAAACAGCCCTTACTCTGCATCCAAGGCCAGCTCAGATCACTTTGTTCGAGCCTACCATGAAACCTATGGTTTACCTGTGGTGATTAGCAACTGCTCCAATAATTATGGCCCCAACCATTTTCCTGAAAAGTTGATTCCTTTGATGATTCACAACATCCTTGAGGGCAAACCATTGCCAATCTATGGGGACGGGCAATACACCAGGGATTGGTTGTATGTTTTGGACCATGCAGAGGCCATTGAGCGCATTTTCTTGAAGGGCAAGCTAGGTCAGACCTACTGTGTTGGTGGATGGAATGAATGGACAAACATCGATTTGGTGAAGGTGATTTGTCGCTTGATGGACAGCAAATTGGGCAAAGCCCCAGGCAGCTCAGAGCAGTTGATTACCTATGTGACAGATCGACCGGGCCATGACCTTCGCTATGCCATTGATGCCAGCAAAATTGACAATGATTTACAGTGGAAGCCTGCACACACCTTTGAAGAGGGTATCGCAAAAACCATCGATTGGTACCTTGACAACAGCGCCTGGCTTGAAGGGGTTACCAGTGGAGCCTACCAGACCTATTACGACAAGCAATACGCCAAGTGAGCGACGCCATCGCCATCATTCCCGCGCGCTATGCCAGCACGCGTTTGCCTGGGAAGCCTCTTGCCGACATCCATGGCAAGCCAATGATTGTTCATGTGATGGAAGCAGTTGCTTCAGTGATTGACACCTATGTTGCCACAGATGATGTGCGCATAGCGGCCGTTGTGCAAGCCGCTGGCGGCAAAGTCATCATGACAGATGAACAGTGTGCCAACGGCACCGAACGGGTGAAAGAGGCCTTGTTGAATAGCGGTCAACAACCTGAGGTTGTCTTGAACATCCAGGGGGATGAGCCCATGGTGAATAAGCAGGATATCCAAACATTGCTGCAGCTGATGCGACGACCCGATGTGCAGATTGGCACCTTGGTTACCCCATCCAAGCCAACGGATCATCAATCCACCAATAACTGCTTCGTGGAGCGCCTACCAGATGGTTTAGCGATAGGGTTTTCTCGTGAAGTGGCTTGTTGCAGCAGCCAAGCATGGCGTCATGTTGGCATGTACGGTTTCAAAGGGGGCATCTTGGATGAGCTCATCGCCCTGCCTCCGACGGCGGGCGAGAAATCTCAACGCCTAGAGCAACTGAGATGGCATGAGTCAGGCTATGCGATACATACCGCTGAGGTGGCCGCAGCCGGCTTGGGTGTTGATAGCCCAGAAGACCTTGAACAGGTGCGGCAGTTGATGGCCTAAGCCTCGTGATCCAATAAATTGGTGACCACATGGTAGCGCGGATCATCGATAGCCCCCCGCACGTGGTCAATGAAATCCGGGCTAGCCTTAGCTAGCAATTCTTGGCATTCAGGGCTGAGATGGTGGAAGGTGATGGATTTGCCCAATTCCTCGTATTTCTTACCTAGGTTCCATAAGGCTTCAATGCCTGAGTGATCACTCACCCGAGATTCCATGAAGTCAACCATGACATTGTCAGGGTCTTGCTTGGGGTCAAATTTTGCCATGAAGGCTTGGGTTGAGCCAAAAAACAAGGGCCCCCATATTTCGTAAACTTTCACACCCTCTTGATTGATGTGCTTTCGCGCCCGAATCATGGTGGCATTTTTCCAAGCAAAGACCAATGAGGACATGATCACACCAACAATCACCGCAATGGCAAGGTCTTGCCAGACAGTCACGGCGGAAACAGTGATTAGCACCACGGCATCAGCAAAGGGAATTTTGTACAGGATGCGGAAACTGCTCCAGGCAAAAGTCCCAATAACCACCATGAACATGACACCGACTAAGGCTGCAATAGGAACTTGTTCAATCCATGGGGCAGCGAAAAGGATGAAACCAAGCAAGGCCATGGCTGCCACAATGCCTGAAAGGCGACCTCGCCCCCCTGCCTTGACATTGATGATGGATTGGCCAATCATGGCACAGCCACCCATACCGCCAAAGAGGCCGTTGAGGATGTTGGCTGAGCCCTGTGCAATACATTCTCGGTTACCTGATCCACGGGTTTCAGTCATGTCATCGATGAGGTTGAGGGTCATCAAGGACTCAATCAACCCAACAGCTGCAAGCAGAACAGCTGTTGATATCAACACATCCCAGTGGCCATCAACACTGCCAAACATTTGGAATAAGTCCCATTGAAATGAAGGCAAACCACCTTTGAGCCCACTGCCTCCACCATCTCTGATGAAGCTTCCCACGGTGCTGACATCCAAATTGCCAAGCACAACAGTCAAGGTGACCACAGCAATACCTATCAAGGCAGCAGGTGCTTGTTTGAAAAGTTTGGGAAGGAATTGCATGATAGCCATGGTCAAGCCAACCAATCCGACCATCAACCAAAGGCTACTGCCTTGAAGCCATGATCCCGCACCTTCAGGTGTCATGGTTTTAAACATGTCTAATTGCGACAGGAAAATCACAATGGCTAAGCCATTGACAAAGCCCATCATCACTGGGTGAGGAATCAATCGCACAAATTTCCCCATCTTTAGGACACCTGCAAGGATTTGAATGACACCAACAAACAGCAAGGCAATGAGCAGCCATTGCAGTCCCAAGTTATCCATGCCTATGTCGTTGCCAACCTCGTTGCCAACCATGATCAAGTGCACCATGACCACAGCCATTGCACCCGTTGCGCCAGAGATCATACCAGGACGACCGCCAAATACCGCTGTCACAATTCCCATCATGAAGGCGCCATAGAGTCCAACCAAGGGATCAAGGCCTGCCACAAAGGCAAATGCCACAGCTTCAGGCACCAGCGCCAGCGCTACGGTCAGTCCAGACAGGATGTCTTTGCGGGGGTTGAATGTAAAGTTCTTGAGAAGTCGTTGCATGCCAGTTGAATCAAGCCGGCAAAAGTAACCCATTCAATGACTAAGGCAAGCAGGCAGTTTGCAGACCTAATCAAGCAATGACCCGCGCCACCATCAAGCCATCCCGGAAGGGAAGGAGTTGATGTTCTACACGTTTGTCAGCAGCTATTTTTTCGTTGTAGGCTCTCAATGCTTTGGTTTCTGAATCCTGCTTGTCCAAGTCAGGAACCTTGCCGCTCCAAAGCACGTTGTCTGCAATGATTAAACCCCCTGGTCGCATGCGGTCAATGACTGCATCATAGTAGTTGCTATAATTCCCCTTGTCTGCATCGATGAAGACTAGGTCCCATTTCTCTTGAAGGTTTGGGATGATGTCAAGGGCAGATCCGATGTGCATGGTCACAGTGTCTTTAAGTCCAGCTTTTTGGAGGTACCCTTCAACACGTGCTTGCAGTTCTTCATTGATGTCAATGGTGTGCAGATGACCACCTGCCTGAAGGCCTTCTGCCATGCAGAGGGCAGCATACCCCGTGTAGGTTCCAATTTCTAGAATGCGTTGTGCCTTGAGTAAGTGAGACATCAAGCTCAAGAAGCGACCTTGTTGATGGCCACTGAGCATGCGAGGCACCAAGACCTCCTGCCAAGTTTCACGTTCGATGGTTTCAAGTAATTCGCTGTGGTTCTGGGTGAGTTGACCAGCGTAGTCATCGATGTGATCGGGGAGAAATTTCATGTCAGTTTTTGGGTAAGTACATCAGTTGGCTGATGCTATCAGGGTGGTGGATTCGGTTGGCCATAGCCATGATGTCACTGGCTGTGATGCTATTCACGTGGTTTTTGATTGCGTCAAAACTGTCCACGCGACCGAGGGAAAGCAAGGATTTACCAAGGGAAGTCATCAGGGCCCCGTTGCTTTCTTGGCTAAGGGCCATTTGCCCAAGTAATTGGGTTTTTGCTAAGGAGAGTTGCACCACGCCAAGCGATTGGTTTCTGAGTTTGTGAAGTTCTTGGAGAATCAATTGAATGCAGCGGTCCATGTTGTCAGCATCGGTTCCTGCATAGATGCCCCAAATGCCCGTGTCACTCATGGGGTGCAGGAAGCTTTCAATGTGGTAGGCGATGCCATGGCGTTCGCGAATGTTTAGATTCAACCGGCTGTTCATGGCAGGGCCACCCAATAAGTTGTTCATCAGAACCAAGGTGGGCAGCTGGTCATGATCCACGGGAAGGGCCTGGCCGCCAAGGATCACATGGCTCTGGCTGATGGCACGCTTCGTGGTTCGGTTGGTGACCTGTACAGCAGGTGCAGGGAGGCGAACAGGAGCCTTAGAGTTGGCGGTCCAGTCGCTGGCAAACTTCATGGCTAACCGTTCAAATCGTTCGGGAGAGATGCCGCCAACCGACGACAGAACTGCGCGCTCCGGGTGGTAAAAAGCTTGCGTGAATCGCATGATGTCCTCTCGGTTGAAGGACTTGACGGTCTGCTCTGTTCCAAGGATATTCCGTCCCAGGGCATGGTCAGGGAAGAGCAGTTGATCAAACCCATCGAAGAGCATCTCAGCTGGTTGATCCTTGTAGGCATCGATCTCGTCGAGGATGACATCTTGCTCTTTGGGAATTTCCTTGTCTGGGTATGTGGCGTTTTGGATCACATCCATCAACAATTCCATCGCCCTGCTGTAATGGGTTTTTAAAAAGCTGGCATAAATGCTGGTGTCTTCCTTGGAAGTGTAGGCATTGAGTTCACCACCGACAGACTCCACCCGTGAAAGCACGTGAAAGGCCTTTCGCTTGGTCGTTCCCTTGAACATCATGTGTTCAATGAAATGTGCCAACCCTTCATCCTTAGGGTCACTTTCATCCCTGGACCCTGCCTGAATGACAAGGCCTACATGGCCAGCCGGTGAGGCAACCTGCTGATGTATCCAGCGCAAGCCATTGGGCAATGTGCCCTGAGCAAAAGGGGGACGTTTCAAGAGCGAAGAATCAGTCTTTGAGCCACTTTTTCAACCAGCCAAAAAACTCGTCATGCCAGACAAGCCCATTTTGAGGACTTTGCACCCAATGGCCTTCTTCAGGGAAGTACAAAAAGCGTGATGGAATGCCGCGCAACTGAGCTGCTTGGAATGCCTCCATCCCTTGGTTGACAGGCACACGGAAATCATTGGCACCATGGATGACCAATAGGGGAGATGTCCAATGCTGCACGTAGTTGATGGGGTTGTGTTTGCTGTACGAAGGAGGTTCGTTGTCTTGCCAGAATGGGCCGCCAAGGTCCTTGTTGGCAAAGAACATTTCCTCCGTGCTGAGGTACCAGCTCTTCATGTCAAACAGGCCACAATGTGAAATTAGCGCAGCAAATCGGTTCTCGTGAATGCCTGCAAGCATGTACACAGAGTACCCACCATAGGATGCACCTACTGCGCCAAGGTTTGCTTTGTCAACATAGGGCTCTTTTGCCAGCGTGTCAATGGCTGCGAGGTAGTCCTCCATGGCCTGACCACCCCAGTCTCCAGAGATTTGCTCATTCCATGCTTTGCCAAAACTTGGCACACCGTGCCGATTAGGCGCAACCACAATGTAGCCCTGGGATGCCATCAGCTGGAAGTTCCAACGGAAGCTGTAGAATTGACTGACGGGGCTCTGCGGACCACCTTGGCAATAGAGCAGGGTGGGGTAGGTTTTGCTGGCGTCAAAGTGTGGCGGGTAAATGACCCAAGTCAACATGGATCCACCATCAGAAGTAGGAATCCATCGCTTTTCTACCTTGCAAAGATCCAGTGCGTCATAGATGCTGTCATTGACATGTGTCAGTGCTTGAACATCGCTGGCCTTCTTGCTGCTGAACAGGTACAGCTCATTGGCGTGGTTCATGTCTTGACGCTGTGCCACCACATGTTTTCCTTTTGCGATGAAATGACCGTAGTTGTAATCGCCACTTGTCAGATCCACGATGTGTCGCTTGCTTAACCCTCGCTTGCCTTTGAGTAGATCCAGTCGATGGATGTGCTGCGTGGCTTCATGCTGGTCTCGGTAAACGATGCTGCTGTTGCTGAGCCATTGGAATTCAGAGACGTACTCAGTTTCCATGACAGGGTCTAATGTCTGGACCTTGCCAGCGTCATCGCTTGCAACGATGTACAGTTGATTGATGTCGGATTCGTAGCCATCCTCTGCCATGGCTGTGAATGCCAGCCATTGACCATCGGGGGAGAACTGCGGGTTATTGTCGTAGCCATCAAGGCCATGCACCGTTGCTGTCACGTGGCTGGTCCGGTCATGCAGATAGATCTTGGAATCGGTGCTTGTGGCAAAATCCAATTTGCTCACGCTCTTCTTGCTAGCATACGCAATGAATCGACCATCAGGACTGATGTCAAAGCTTTCTGACCCACCAAATGGTGGCATCGGTGCATGCACGGCTTCTCCCGCCATGATGTCAACCATCTCTGTGACAGGTTGATCTGAAAGTGGGTCAATCACAGCCACGGCAATGTGGTTGAATTGGTAATCGGTCCATTGGTTCCAATGGCGGTACATGAGTTCATCGTAGACGGCGTAATTGGCCATCGGCAAATGAGGGCGGCGCTCCAATGGCGTTTTTTCCATGGAAACTGATGTGACAAAGGCCATGACCAGTCGGCCTTCCTTGAGCTCCACGCATTTTGCGTCAGATACCCCGCCTTCAATGGCTGTCAATGCTTTGATTTCTCCGGTCCGTGGGTCGACGCTATGCAACTGATCCTGGTAAAAGAATCCCACAGATTGGCCACCACGAAAGAAAAATGCTTGGTACTCACCGCCGTCCAAATCCGTCAACTGAGTGACCTCACCAGAGGCCTTGTTGACCATGTAAAGGTTGCGGTTCCCCTTGTTTTCGTCCAGGTCATAATTTGTGACGCCATAAATAACAGCATGCTCGTTCGCGTCATCCAGGCTGACCCGTCCAAGGTTCCAAAGGGTTTCAGGTGTCATCACGTCTTGCGCGTTTAGACTCAGGCTTGTCAGGCCAATCAGGCAAAGGAAAAGGGAAAGTAATTTCATAATTGAGGGCTTTGGGTATCGATGATTTCAAGCAAGGTGCGGAAGGCCACCAGTTTGTCTCCATACTTGGTTTGGGTGGCGCGTTGTAGGTCGGGAGCGTAAATTTCTTGGTAGAGCTGGTAGTCTGCCATGGACGCAAACCGGTACTGCATGGCATAGGTCACCCCCGATTCTTCATCCAACATAACCCGTGTCAACTGACAGTCAAGGAACTGTCCAGTAGCAAGAACATCGGGGATATGTGTGTCCTTCATCCATTGGAGCCAATTGTCTTGAATATCGCTATCCACATTCACGGTAACATTGTATAGGTACATGCCTACAAGGTCGTGTTTTCCCAGTTGTCCCATCGCATTTGGAAATGCGCATCCAAGCTATCTTGGTTGGCCATGACCCATGTTGCAGCCTTGCCTTTGTCAACAATTGTTTGAAGCAAGGGCCAGAGCAATTGCCTTTCCGTTGATAGGTGTTGCAGCGTCAAAGAATCTGCCCGCAATTCATGCTGCCAGTCATTCTTTAGGTCCCGGAACTGCTTGTCAAACAAATCCAGTGTTTCAGACCATTGCTGATTGTTCAGCCCATCATGCCATTTGTTCAAGGCTTTGTGAGCGTAGCGAAGGCCGGAAAATTCTGAAAGGAATATGGCTTGCTTACTGCTATCAAAGGCCTTGCTGTTGGCGATAGCCATGTGGCGAGATAGGATGCTTCGGGCATGGTCGATGTCTTGGTCTTCCAATGAGGCAATGATGGCCTGGGCGGAGTCAATGCTCCAGCTTTCCCTGTCAATGTCATGACCAATGCCCCCCTGTCTCCCACAAGCTGCGATGACCAATGCCATGACGCAAGCGACAAGGCTACGTGCCCACCGATGATTCGTCATACTCATTGAATCCTGGTGAATCCTGTGTATTGATGCAACACATCAGGGATGTCAATGCCGGTGGCATCTTGGTTGTTTTCCAGCAAGGCAGCGAGCACCCTAGGCAATGCAAGGGAAGAGCCGTTCAAGGTGTGGCACAAAGTGGGTTTGGATTGCACATCTTCTCTGTAGCGCAGCTTCAAACGTGAGCTTTGAAAGGTTTTGAAGTTGGACACGGAACTCACCTCAAGCCAGCGTTCCTGTGCAGCAGACCAGACTTCAAAATCGTAGGTGATTGATGCGGCAAAACCTAGGTCTCCACCACAGAGACGAAGCACTCGGTAATGGAGGCCAAGGGATTCAAGCAAAGAGCCAACGTGAGATACCATGCCATCAAGATGTGCTGCTGATTTTTCGGGTTTGTCAACGCAAACGATTTCCACTTTTTCAAATTGATGCAATCGATTGAGTCCTCTCACATCCTTGCCGTAGGAGCCAGCTTCGCGTCGGAAGCAAGGGCTGTGTGCGGTGTATTTCACTGGCAGGTCTTCGCTGGAAAGGATTTCATCACGCAACATGTTGGTCACAGGGATTTCTGCAGTTGGAATGGCGTAAAGGTTGTCGACGGGCATGTGGTACATCTGACCTTCTTTGTCGGGCAATTGACCGGTGCCATAAGCAGAGGCTTCATTCACGAAAAAGGGAGGGATCACTTCGGTGTAGCCCGCTTCAGCGTTTTGGTCCAAAAACCATTGGATCAAGGCACGTTGCAAACGCGCGCCCTTGCCAGTGTATACGGGAAATCCTGCGCCAGCAATTTTAACACCTCGTTCAAAATCAATGAGACCATAAATTTCAGTGAGGTCCCAGTGGGGCTTGTTCGCGGTCAACTCAGGCTTTGTGCCCCAGGTGCTGACCGTGATATTGTCTGATTCAGAGTTGCCTGCAGGCACCAACTCGTCAGGCCGGTTGGGCAAACTGATCAAGGCATCCTTTTCTTGTGTCTCTATGGCTTCAAGCTCACGTCCCAAAGCTTGAATGCGCAGCTTCAATGCCTTGGTATCTTCTTTCAGGGTATTGGCCTGATCACCCTTGCCAGACTTGAATAGCTGCCCAATCTTCTTGGCGATTTGGTTGGCTTCTGCTTGTGCGGCTTCAGCTTCTACTTGGATGCTTCGTCGCGATGCATTGAGTTCAAGGATGCGATCAACGATGGGTTGCGCGTCAAGGTTTCGCTTGGCCAAGTCTTGGACGATGCCAGCTGCATCATTTCGAATAGCGGAGAGTAATAACATGGTGTAAAAGTAAAAATCCCCTGCCGCCGAAGCCACAGGGGAAAAAATAATTTGTTATTTCGAAGAATTATGCTTCGGCCCCTGGTACAGGAACGACTGACACAAAGCTCTTATTTTGAGCTTTTTTCTGGAATTGCACCATGCCATCAGTCAATGCAAAGAGTGTGTGGTCCTTGCCGATGCCTACGTTTTTCCCGGGATGATGCCTGGTTCCGCGCTGACGAATGATGATGTTACCTGCGAGTGCTGGTTGACCGCCAAAAATTTTGACGCCCAATCGTTTACTTTCTGATTCGCGTCCGTTTTTGGAACTACCTACGCCTTTTTTATGTGCCATGGAATCTTAATTATGCTTTTTTAGCAGGGGTTTTTGCAGCCGCCTTTGGAGCTGCCTTCTTAACAGCCGCCTTTGGAGCTGCCTTCTTAACAGCTGCCTTCTTCGGAGCTGCCTTCTTTGCTGCCGCCTTTGGAGCTGCCTTTTTTGCTGCTGCCTTTGGAGCTGCCTTCTTTGCAACTGCTTTAGGTGCAGCTTTTTCAGAGACTTCCTTGGTGGCTGCCTTTTTAGGGGCAGAAAGGTTGACGCTGGTGATGCGAATTTCAGTCATCATCTGGCGATGGCCAGTCTTCTTGGTGTAGCCCTTGCGGCGCTTCTTCTTGAAGATGATGACTTTGTCGCCCTTAACATGGGCTTCAACTACAGCTCCGACACTTGCGTCAGAGATAACTGGGGCGCCAACATTTACTTTGCCATCCTTGTCTTCTGCGAGAAGCACTTTGTCAAAAGACAAAGTTTTTCCTTCCGCAGCGTCCAAGCGATTAACATAGAGTCGCTGGTCTTTTTGCACTTTATACTGCAGCCCTGCTATTTCAACAATTACATACATGACTTTTATTCTGTCTTTAATGGGGCGCAAAGATAGTCAGACTTTCGGGAGTGACCAATGTCTTAGAGCTAAATATTTTTCATGCCGAATTGTCCTATTGTCTATCAAGGGTTTACATTTGTCGACTCATCAACGCAAATCCAAGATTTATGCGATTTATACGCCCCCTTTTCACATCAATAGCTGCCCTGGTTTTGGCGGGAAGCTTGCAGGCTCAAATTGCCTTTGAGGAATACGACATGGCAAATGGCATGCATGTCATCCTGCACCAGGATCCGACGACACCTATTGTTGCGGTATCCGTCCTTTACCATGTTGGTTCAAAAAACGAAGTGCCAGGCCGCACAGGTTTTGCCCATTTCTTTGAGCACTTGCTGTTTGAGGGGTCAGAAAATATTGACCGCGGGGAGTACATGCAATTGGTTCAAAACAATGGTGGCTCGTTGAACGCTAACACCACCCAGGATCGCACCTTCTACTATGAAATCCTGCCATCCAACCAGTTGGAGCTTGGCTTGTGGATGGAGTCAGAGCGCATGCTGCATGCAAACATTGATAAAGCAGGTGTGGAAACACAGCGTGAGGTAGTGAAAGAGGAAAAGCGCATGCGGGTTGACAATCAACCCTATGGTACATTCATCAGCAACATGTTTGACCGCACCTTCAAGACCCATAATTACCGATGGGCTGTGATTGGAAGCATGGATGACCTTAACGCAGCTGAGCTAGAAGAGTTCATGGCGTTTTACAAAAAATTCTATGGCCCCAACAATGCAACCCTATCCATTGCTGGAGATATTGACATAGCGCAAACCAAGGCATGGATAGACACCTACTTTGGTGAAATTCCTGCCGGTCCAGCTATTGAGCGACCCAGCAAGGTAGAGGACCATCAGGCAGAGCAGATTGTTGACACTGTCTATGATAACATTCAGTTGCCTGCAGTTTTTATGGGCTATCGCATTCCCGGTCAGACCCATCCAGACACTTATGCCTTGACACTCTTAACCACGGCATTGAGTGATGGCCCATCTTCTCGATTGTCTAAGCGCATGGTGGATGAGGACCAAACAGCCGTGCAGGTATATGCCTTCCCCTACGCCCTTGAAGATCACGGAATCTTTATCAGTTTGGCTTTGCCCAATGGTGACATTGGACTGGACAGTTTAATGGCTACCATGGATGAAGAAATTGCCCGCATGCAGGATGTCTTAATAACAGAGAAGGAATACACCAAGGTCTTGAATAAAATTGAGGCCCAATTTATTTTGAGCAACGGATCCGTTTCTGGCATTGCTGAGTCGCTGGCCAATTACCATGTCTACTTTGGTGATGCAGCTTTGATTAACGATGAGATCAAGCGCTACCAAGCCGTCACAAGGGAGGATATCCTTCGCGTGGCAAAAACCTATTTGAATCCTGATAACCGCGTTGTGCTGAACTACTTGCCTAAGCCTGGCGCCAATCCCGCTGTTGAATAATGAAACGTTGCATTCTTACCCTAACCTTGATGTTGGCAGGCCTAACGGCCCACGGTCAACTTGATCGCAGCATCCGTCCCCAAGCTGCAGAAGCCAGGCTTCCTTCCATTGCTGAATACAGCCAATTCAAGCTGCGCAATGGCTTGACTGTTTTGGTGGTTGAAAACCATAAATTGCCACGTGTCAGCATGAGGCTATCCATCATGCCTGGGCAATTATTTGAAGGCGATTTAGCTGGTGTAGCGGCATTAACTGGCTCTTTGCTCAGTGAAGGAACGAAGATTCACAGTAAAGCAAATTTGGATGAGCAAGTGGATTTCATTGGTGCCAACCTTGGAACCAGTGCTACATCAGTTTCAGTCAGTGGTTTGAGTAAATACACGAGCCAGTTATTTGATGTTTTGCATGAGGTGGCTTTGAAGCCATTGTTTGATGCAGATGCCTTTGTGAAATTGCAGAATCAAACGTTAACGGGAATGAAGTCCCAGGATGATGATCCAGGTGCTATTCAGTCTAAGGTTTACGGCGCCACGCTCTATGGCAAGGATCACCCTTATGGTGAGTTTGCCACTGAGGCAAGCATCCATCGCGTTACAGTGAAAGATTGCGAGGATTTTTATTCAACGTATTGGAAGCCCAATGTGGCAGTATTGATAGTGGTTGGTGATGTGTCAAAGGCAGAAATTGAGGCTTATGCCGACAAGCATTTCAAAGGATGGAAAGGGAAGTTTAAAAAGGCGAAAACCTACACCAACCCAACCTTACCAACCCAACCGTCCATTGTCTTGGTTAATCGAGATGCCTCTGTGCAATCCAACATCAAGATGGGCCATGTCATTGAATTGACGATTGGTGATGCCGACCTTGAAGCTGTCGCTGTGATGAACCAAGTGCTAGGTGCTGGGTCAGCCAGCCGCTTGTTTAACAATTTGCGTGAAGACAAGGCCTACACCTATGGGGCGTATTCAAGCTATGGCACCAGCAAGCACGTCAGCAGCATCAATGCAAGTGCAGAGGTCCGCAATGAGGTGACTGACAGTTCGGTGGTGGAGTTCCTTATGGAGATCGATCGCATGCGATCCGAGATAGTGGGTGAAGAGGAGCTGCAGAATGCAAAAAACTTTTTAGCCGGGGCCTTTGGCCGTTCGTTAGAAAACCCTGTAACGGTAGCCACCTTTGCCTTCAACAACATGTATTTCGATTTGGATGCCGATTATTACAATGGCTACCTCAAGCGATTGAGCACCGTGACATCTGATGATGTGATGCGCGTAGCAAAAACGTACCTCAGAGCAGATGCCTTGACGGTGGTTATTGTCGGTAAGGCTTCAGAGATTGCTCAGCCATTGGAAAGGTTGGGCTTGCCAATCCGTTATGTCACCTCCCAGGCGGAGGCTACGACTGCGCCCATTGTGCGCAAAGCAGAAGGTATGACTGCTGCTGATGTGATTGGTAATTACTACAGAGCCATTGGCGGCAAATCGGTCATTGATGCGTTATCAACCTTCCAAATGGAGGCTGAGGCGAAGATAATGGGGATGTCTATCAAGAGTAAAACGGTGTACATCGCGCCAGGGAAATACTATGAAAAGCAGCAATCTCCACAAGGGACCAATGAAACCTTTGTAGTTGATGGCCGTGCAAAGGTTGTGAGCTCCGGCAACGAGACACCCCTCGATGCAGAAGCGACTGCAGCAGTCATTCAAGAGTCTGTTTGGTTGCCAGAGTTGCTGTGGACAACAGGTGCGCTTGGCAATGTGCAATTGCAAGCCGATCTTCAGGATGTTGAAGGCAACCCCTGTTATGTTTTGGTGGTTACCGATGCGAACGACAACAAGATCAAGGTATTTTATAACCAAGCCACTGGCTTGAAGGTCAGAGAAAGCCGTGTAGTGCCCGGGCCTGAGGGCGACATGGTACTCAACATGGAAATCAGTGACTACCGAGACGTCAACGGCATCATGATGCCCCATTTGACAACCATGCCAGTGGGACCAGGTATGGTATTGGAATTCAAAACCAAGGTTGCCATTGTCAATGGTGAAGTGGACGCTTCTGTCTTCGAATGAACACAGTGAGTTCAAACAAAAAAGGCCAGCTTTTAGCTGGCCTTTTTTTGTGCGTTGACAAAATAAACACCAAGCAGTATGCCTGCCATTCCTACCAGGTGATGCAGTTCAAGTGCCTCGCCATCAAGGAAGCCTAAGAACAGGGCAACGATAGGGATGAGGTAGGTAGTTGAGGCTGCCATCAAAGGGCTGGATAGCTTGATCAACCGAACAAACAGAATGGTTGCTATGCCGGTTGAGACGATGCCTAAAAAGGCAATGGCTGCTAGAGGTTGAGAGACATCTATCAAGCTGTCAATCCTCTGCCATGGTTGACGGTAAAGCAAAATACCAATGGAGGGGATGCTGGCTATCCAGAGGGCAAACATGGTCAAAGTCCGTGGCTTTAAATGGCCAAGAAAACTGCCCATCGTATTCACGCTTAAGCCGTAACAGGCAGAGGCAATGATGGCCAGAGAAAGGTAGCCCCATTGTTGAGATTCGCCGCCATGATCAGACCAGGGAGCAATCAATATGATGGCCCCAACAAGGCCCACCAATACACCCATACTTCCCATGTTGCTGAGGCGTTTACGGAAAGCAATCACGCCAATGATCAAGGTAAACAAAGGGGTTGTTGAGTTGGCCACACCGACCACGCCAGAGGGGACGTAAGCTATGGCAATAGGGAAAAGTAAGTAGGGCAATGAATTGCCAATCAATCCAACAATGGCCAAATGCTTGCCATCCTTTCTGCGCCAATTTTTTCTGTGTGGCCAGGCAATGACGGTGACAAAGCAGGTGGCGAACAAAATCCGCATGGCCCCAATCTCAATGCCGTTGAATCCATTCAGGGCTTGCTTCATCAGCATGAAGGAGGTTCCCCATATAAGAACAAGGCCAATGAAGATGAGCCAGGTGAGCTGTTTTTTTGACATGATAGCGGCAAAGGTAGACCTACCTTTGTTGACCATGGAACACAGCACGAAAACTTCCTTCAATTCAAGGATGGCATGGCTTCTTCAAGCAGCTATTGTATTGACCTTTATGGTGATGTTGGCTGGTTCTGTGGTGCGAGCCACGGGTTCAGGGATGGGCTGTCCAGACTGGCCTAAGTGCTTTGGTTTATTGATTCCGCCAACGGATGTGGAACAAGTCACTTGGCATGCGAACAGCGATTACAGCCAAGGACAAATGATTGTGCGCGACGAAGCCTTATGGAAGGCCAATATGGATTTCACCACAGCTGAATCTTGGGACAAATCTCAATGGACGGTATACACCCGCCATGATTACGCCATATTCAACCCGGTCCATACGTGGATCGAGTACATCAATCGCTTGTTTGGCGCCCTCTTGGGATTGCCAATGTTGATTGCTACAGGGCTGGCCTTCACAGTCATGCGATCTCGACCCAGGCTGCTTGGAGGCATGATGCTTGCCATGTTTTTCTTGGGTTTTGAGGCCTGGTTAGGCAAGCTCTTGGTAGATGGTCACCTGATACCCCAGCAAATCACCTTGCACATGGTGGGTGCTTTTGCTTTGCTTGCCGTGTTGGTGAATGTGCTTCGCTCTGTCAAGCCTATGGGCCAGCATTCAGATCAGTCAAAACTTCGGGTGAAGGTCAAGCGATGGGCTATCGCAGTGATTGTCTTATTGGCTGTTCAGGTGGTGCTTGGCACGCAAGTCAGGGAGCAAATCGATGTCTTGCTTAAAACCTTTGGGGTGCATGACAGCCGATTGGCTTGGATGGGGCAACTGGACATCACAGTGCTTGTGCACCGAAGCTTTTCATGGATGTTGTTGATTGCCTCATGGTACCTACATCGCGCCTACAAGGCATGGCAACCATCGTCCCCACTGACCTTGATGTTGCTCATAGGCTTTGTCTTGATTGCAGTGTTGGGAGCGATGATGTACTACCTCTCCATCCCGGCTGTTATCCAGCCAGCACACCTCTTGCTTACAGCTGTGACATGGATGATAGGGGTTGATGTCTTGGTGAGATCCTGGCAATCAACCAATTAGTCTATCCAGACCAGAGACTCCATGATTCGTTCCATTTCTTGGTGAAGAAAGGCATTCACTGGTGCCAATGAATCTCTGTTGGGCCTAGCGTAGATGGACGTTGCAGCCCTCAGGAAATGCCTACTGCTATCGGTGGCAAACCATTGGGTTGCGGACGCTGAATTGCCCTGAATGGCAAACAAAAGGCCATGGACGGCAACTTCAGGGTGGCTGTAAACATGCTGTGTCATCCCATCTGCCACAATGTTGTGCTTGTAAGCAAGGGCAAAGGCGTCATCGATGAGCCGCAGCAATTGCCCATTGACAGGTTTGTAAGTGAACTCAATCCGTGCATGTAAATCGGGGTAGACGAGGTCTCCCCAGCCAGATTCTTTGCGAGCTTCCCAATGCGCAGAGGCATTGTGCTTGAAAGCAAAGGGGCGTTGCTGCAAAGGGTCATTGCTTAACGTCACCACGCTATCCATGGGGACACCAATGCGCATGTGACCATGGGGAAGTGGCATGCCATTGTTGTCACTGCAAGCGAGGCCAGTTGCGAGGGCCATTAAGGCTACCATTCCGCGTATTTTCATCGATTGATGTGAATCTTCACACGCACAATGCGCTTGTTGTCTATGGCTTCAACAGTCCAATCAATGGGGCCTGTTGTCAGTTGTTCACCTTTGTCAGGCATGCGTTCCAGAACTTCCAACAGCAAGCCAGCCACGGTGTCAGCTTCACCGCGGTAGCTATCAAGCAGATCCATGTCTGTGTCAATGATTCTGCACATATCGCCAATGCCAGCCTTGGCTTCAAAGACAAAATTGTCATTGTCTAACTTGGAATACAATTGTTCCTCTTGGTCAAATTCGTCCGCAATTTCACCCACAATTTCCTCCATGACATCTTCCAATGTCACCAAACCAGATACGCCGCCAAACTCATCCACCACGATGGCAAGGTGCATTTTTCTCTGCCTGAACTCTCCCAGTAAATCATCGATTTTCATGCCTTCTGTCACGAAAAATGGCTCTCTGAGTAATTGGGTCCATGCCATGTCATCTTGGTCCAAGTAGCCCAAGAGGTCTTTGACGTGAAGCACCCCAGCAATGACATCCAATGCCTCTTTGTGCACAGGGATTCGGGAGAATCCATGCTTGGCAACTTCTGAGACCACCGACTTCATCGGCAGGTCCATTTCAAAGGTGAACATGTCCTTTCGCGGGGTCATGATTTCCTTGACAGAGGTGCTGCCAAACCGGACAATCTCCTTCAATAGCTTGTGCTGTTCAGCAGAATGTGATCCATCATCGGTCAATTCCAAGGCATCCTCCAGTTGATCCACGGTCACGGTTGAAGCTTGCTTTTGCTCAAAAAGTTTGGATATGGCAGTCAAAGCAGTCACCAGGGGCGCAGTCAGTTTCATGATGCGTGCAATAACCTGCACCACCTTCATGCTGTAGGATTTTGCATGCCCGCCTGCATAAGTTTTTGGAATCACTTCGCCAAGCACCAGCAAAAGGGCTGTGACCCCGGCCATTTGAATGGCAATCATCAACCAAGGGTATTCACCTAGGTTGAAGATCTCCTGCACGGCCCACCCGCTGCTGAGAACAAAGCCAATGTTGAAAAAGTTGTTGATGATCAGCAAGGTGGCAAGCAGTCGTTCAGGCGAATCAAGCACGGCAATGACCTGCTGGGCTTTTGGTCTCTCGTCCTCTTGCAGGTCTTCGATGTCTTTTGGTCTCAGTGAGAAAAAAGCCACTTCTGATGCTGAAGCGAATGCGGATCCTGCAAGCAAAAGGGCCATGGCCATCAAGGGGATGAGGGCTTCAGCGGACAAGTTGATCAAGTTGACAAGAAGGGGTAGGGGGTCAGGATCCAATGCTGTGCTAATTGGTGCTTTCTTCTCGAGGGCCTTCGCGATGCGTGAAATGCCCTGAGTGGCCTATGGGAAATTTGGCCAAAATAACGCCACGGTCAAAGCCGCAAATGCCTGGGTATTTACCCAGGTTGCCGATCAGCATGACGTTGTTCAATGTACCTCCCATGTTTCTGTGTGATTTGCTTGAATAGCTGAATCAAATGTACTTGAATTCTCGCAACCATCGCGTGAATGGTTGTGGCCATGCAAGCTCACTTAATTCATTGATGTCCACCCATGTTATGCTGTCATTCAGGTCTGATAGCTGGGCCTCATGGATGGTGATGTGAAGCTGCATGTGGGTTAATGCATGGTTGCATGACCAGAGCAGCGGCTGCCCGTTTTCGGGCTGACTGGCAGGCAGGGTGACTAGCCCGGGCCAAATGCCCTGATTGTTTCTATTTGTGACTGCTATTTTCCCTTGGTGTGTCACCAGCATGAATGCCCAATGGGCCTTTTTGACGGTGATTTTGACGGACTTTACAGGCCGCAAATGGATGCTTGACCTTTCTCTCGCCAGACAATAGGTCGATACGGGGCATTGGTCGCATGCAGGTTTCTTGCTCTTGCAAATTTGACTTCCCAGGTCCATGATGGCTTGGTTGAAGTCACCAGGTCTGTCTTTGTCAATGCTGTCATTACCCAAGGCCTGTATGGCTTGCTTTCCCTCCGCTTTATCCACGGGCAAGGGCAGGTCAAAGAGCCGGCTGTATACCCTATTGGCATTGCCGTCAATGGCTGCAATGGGGTCTTTAAACAGGTAGGAGGCAAGTGCTGAAGCCGTGTAAGGCCCCACCCCAGGCAGCTTGAGCCATTGGGCATGATTCAGGGGGAAATGCCCTTGTTCATGAATGATGATTGCTGCCTTGTGCAGCTGATGAGCACGCCGGTAGTAGCCTAGTCCAGCCCACTCGCTGAGGACTTGGTCGATGCTTGCCGCTGCCAGATCTGCTACGCTAGGGAAAACCTTCAGCATGCGGTACCAATAGTCTATGCCTGTGGCGACCTGTGTTTGCTGCATGATTATTTCGCAAAGCCATAGCTCGTAAGCGCTTGATTCTCTGCGCCATGGGAGAGATCGGCCTTGTTGGTCGTACCATGAAAGTAAGTGAGAAGAAATCAAAGGGTAAATGTTGTTTGCTCAGGCACAAGTCGCTAACTTTGCGGCCGCTAAATTAACGCCCTGAGGCTCAGGGTTTCGATTCATTATTTCGATAAACAATATATCCATTATGACAAAAGCAGACATTGTTTCCCGTATTTCCGATCGCACAGGTATGGAAAAGGCAGACGTTCTGGCCGCAGTTGAAGGTTTCATGCAAGAGGTTCGCTCAGGCATGGAATCCGGCGAAAACGTTTATCTGCGTGGCTTTGGGAGCTTCATCCTAAAGCATCGTGCACAAAAGACCGGTCGCAATATTTCAAAAAACACGACCATGATCATTCCAGCACATTACATTCCTGCCTTCAAGCCAGCAAAGACATTTGCTGAAGAAGTCAAGATCAACGTACCTGTTAAGGACTGATTTCCGTGAAACGAACACTCATCATCGCCTTGGCTGCCACCATTTTGTTGGCCCTTGCTATGTGGATGCTGCCTACCACCCCTCCGGTGGAAGTCGCAGATCCAGATGACGCTTTGGTGCAGTCAATCGTTGCAGATATCGAAGCCGGATCTGCCAACCCCATGGAGAGTATTCTCAAGCTCCGTGCCGTGGCAGAACGCAATCCAGACCATCGTGGCGCACAACTTTGGTTAGGTAAATTTTCCATGATGACAGGTCAATGGGACAATGCAGTTGATCGATTTCAACTAGCCCTTGATGCTGCGCCAGCCATACCCGAAACAGCCATCCTCTTGTCAGAGGCTCTGCAGAAGGCAAACGATATGCCTGGGGCCATGGAAGCCCTGCGCCAGTTCCAAGAGATAAACCCAGACCTCGCGTCAGAGGTTGAGCAAGCCTTGGAGCAACTCCTTGAGGCGTCTGATTCACAGACCCTTTGATTAATATTTAATACCCACACATTATGCCAAGCGGTAAAAAAAGAAAAAGACATAAAGTAGC
>DFSH01000045.1:36268-43280 GCA_002378565.1 Flavobacteriales bacterium UBA3442
TGCCAAGCGGTAAAAAAAGAAAACGTCACAAGATGGCCACACACAAGCGCAAAAAGCGTTTGCGTAAGAATCGTCACAAGAAGAAATAAATACTAAATGACCATGCGAAACGAGCTAGTAATACAAGCCAGCGAGTCGGATGCAGTCATTGCTCTTCTTCAAGAAGGTCGTTTAATGGAACTCGTGAAGGAAGATGGCGATCAAGCCTATTCCGTCGGAGATATCTATTTAGGGACGGTGCGCAAGTTGGCGCAAAGTCTCAATGCGGCCTTTGTAGATGTTGGTTATGAGAAGGATGCTTTCCTTCATTATCATGACCTTGGTCCTCAATATATGTCAGGAAAAGCCTTCTATGAGAAGGTGATTAAGGGCAAGCAGAACACAAAGATTGCAAAATCGGACCTGCTTCCTCACATTGACAAAAACGGATCCATTGATAAAGTGCTCAAGTCCGGAGATCAAATTTTGGTACAAATTGCCAAAGAACCGATTTCCACCAAGGGCCCTAGAATCACTGCAGACATCTCATTAGCAGGTAGGTTTATGGTACTCGTCCCCTTCTCAGACCGGGTTTCTGTTTCACAGAAAATTCGCGACCGAAAGGAGAAAGAACGCCTAAGAAAACTTGCTAAGAAGATCAGACCAAATGGCTTCGGAATGATACTCCGCACCGTTGCAAAGGACATGTCCGCTGAGGACATACAAGCTGACCTTGATGACTTAGTCAACAAGTGGAAGAACCTGCACCGCCAATTGCGAGGCGCCAAGCCGCGCAAATGTGTTCTCAGGGAAGTCGATCGATTGAACGCGTATTTGCGTGACATCATGAGCGACAGCTTTGAGAAGATTGTGGTGGACAATGCAGAACTGACCGGAGAAATCCGTGAATACGTTGAGACCATTGCCCCGGGTAAAGGCAAAATTGTGCAAACGCACAGTTCTGAAGTGCCCATTTTCCAGCACTACAATGTTGATAGGCAAACCAAGTCTGCTTTTGGCCGTACGGTCAATATGGGCAAGGGAACCTACCTCATAGTTGAGCACACGGAAGCCATGCATGTCATTGATGTGAACTCGGGCAACCGAAGCAACAAAAATGAAAGCCAGGAGGACAATGCCATTGCCGTCAATTTGATAGCGGCAGATGAAGTAGCCCGCCAGTTGCGCTTGCGCGACATGGGAGGTATCATCTGCATCGATTTCATTGACATGCAACGGTCTGAGAACCGCAGGAAATTGGTCAAGCATCTGAGTGATGCCATGGCAAAGGACCGAGCCCGTCACAAAATCTTACCACCTTCCAAGTTTGGCATTGTGGAGATCACGCGACAGCGTGTGCGACCGGTTCAGCAAATTCAGACCAAAGAGAAGAACCCTGACCTCATGGTTGATGCACCCATCACCATGATTGATGCCCTTGAACACAAGTTTGACAAGATTGTCGCCTCGCGTTTGAGCAAAGGCAAAGAGGGTCCTATCTTTCTGCATGTGCACCCCTTCATTCACGCCTTCCTGACGCAAGGCTGGTGGTGGGAGACCATCGAGCGTAAATGGTCCAAGACCTATGGCATGAAGTTGACCATCATTCCCCGTGATGCCTTCAAAATGCTTGACTACCGATTCCAGGATTTGAAACAACATCTTCTTAACTGATCGGAAAATTTATTCAAGAAACGGGCGGCCTTTGTGCCGCCCGTTTTATTTTGCAGCCATGGCATTTAAACGTGAACCCATTCATGATCTCAAGCAAGCTGGCTTGGTAGCACGCAAATACTGCGACTACCAGGAACGCTGCCACAGTGAGGTCTTGAAGCGATTGAGGGACATGGGGCTGGGTCAGGCGGCTTGCGATAGCCTGCTGGGTGAATTAATCATTGAAGGCTACCTCAGTGAAAGTCGCTTTGCTTTAGCCTATGCCAGTGGCAAATGCCGCATCAAGCACTGGGGTCCCTACAAGATCACCCATGCCTTGCGGCAGAAGCATGTTGATGAAGGTTGCATAACAGAGGCCTTGAAGCCCTTGATGGATGAGGCATTCCCTGAGGCCTTGCAAGCCTTGATGACAAGGCGATTGGCCCGCATCCCTTCGAGTGAGTCAAGCAGCGAGAGAAAAAACAACGTGTGGAAGTACGCTAACACCTATGGTTATGCTGGCGATGACATTGCCCGGACATGGGCCTTGTTGAAGGGGGGCTGATTACAGACTCTTCAATGCCTTGTCAAGGTGCGCCATGTGTGCATCGTTGATGTCCATATGCGTAACGAACCGCAACCACTGACTGTCCATTGCTACAATGTGAATGCCGGAACTGGCCAGGCGTTCTTGGATGTCAGAAGCCTGATGGCTGTCAATGACTTTGAATATGACCATGTTGGTCTCGCAAGGCTTGCGCTCGCTCACCCATGAACATTCAGACAACCATTGGTCAATCAGCTGAGCCTTTGCATGATCTTCAGCCAACTGCTCCACATGGTTCTCTAAGGCATAGAGACCAGCTGCAGCCAGCAAACCACTTTGCCTCATGCCACCACCCATGCGCTTTCTGATGCGTTGACCCGATTGAATGAAGGTCTTGCTTCCCAACAACAGGGAACCCACGGGCGCACCCAGCCCCTTACTTAAACACAAGGAGATAGAATCAAAGCACTGGCCATAAGACTTGGGGTCTTCCTTGTCACGAACCAGGGCATTGAAGAGCCGTGCCCCATCAAGGTGGTAGGCCAGGTTATGAGATTTTGCAACTTGGCCAATGGCCTCAAGCATGGGAAGACCCATGCAGGATCCCCCACCTTTGTTGGCTGTGTTTTCAACAGAAATCAGTCGGGTTGCCGCCAGATGGACATTGCCAGAAGGTTGAATCAGGGCCTTCACGTCATCGGCAGTTAATCGACCCAAGTCATCACCGCCACACCTGGCTTGAACGCCGCTATTGGCTGCGATACCGCCCCCTTCGTAGTTGTAGATGTGAGCCAAATGAGAGCATATCAGCTCATCGCCAGGTTGTGTGTGTGCCTTGATGGCAATCTGATTGGTCATGGTGCCAGAGGGGCAGAACAGGGCGTCTTCCATCCCGAATAAGTCAGAAACGTAGGCTTCCAAAAGCTTGACGCTAGGGTCATCACCTAAAACATCGTCACCCAATGGGGCTTGCATCATGGCTTGCATCATGGCTTGCGTAGGGCGGGTAACGGTATCAGAACGAAAATCTGCTTGCATTGCTATCATCTGACTAAGGTAAGCCGCCTTACTTTTACCAACATGATCACCTCAGAAAAAATCAATCAATTCGGCAAGCGGATTGAGACTTTGGGCAAATACCTCAACATTGAGAAAAGGCGCCTGGATCTTACCAATGAGGAGGAACGCACAGGCAATCCAGACTTTTGGAATGATTCCAAGGCAGCAGAAATTGTCATGAGGAAAATCCGTGAAACCAAGTATTGGATTGATGGCCATGAGTTATTGATTGCGCAACTGGGGGAAGTGAAGTTGTCGGTGGAGTTTTACAAGGAAGGCGAACTCGAGGAAAGTGATGTAGATAAGGCGGTTGAAGAGCTTGAGACCAACTTGAGTGACATGGAGTTTCGCAACATGCTTTCCGGTGAAGAAGACAAGCTCAGCGCGGTGGTTCAAATCACAGCTGGTGCCGGTGGAACAGAGTCTTGCGATTGGGCAGCCATGCTGATGCGCATGTACATTCGATGGGCAGAGCGGAATGGCCACAGTCTGCGTGAATTGAATTTTCAATCGGGCGATGTGGCAGGCATCAAAACTGTGACACTGGAGATTTCTGGAGATTATTGCTTTGGGTACCTCAAGGGCGAAAACGGGGTCCATCGCTTGGTGCGAATCAGCCCCTACGATTCAAGTGCCCGAAGACACACATCCTTTGTCTCCGTGTATGTTTACCCCTTGGTGGACGACACCATTGACATTCAAATCAATTTGTCTGACATCAGCTGGGACACGTTCCGGTCATCTGGTGCAGGTGGGCAAAATGTCAACAAGGTGGAAACAGGGGTCCGGCTCCGGCACAAAACTTCGGGTATCGTCATTGAAAACACAGAAACCCGTTCCCAGCTTAAGAACAAAGAGAAAGCGATTCAATTGCTCAAATCTCGCTTGTATGAAGCGGAGATTGAGGCAAGGAATGCCAAGCGAACGGAGATCGAGGCTGGTAAAATGAAAATCGAATTTGGCAGCCAGATTCGCAACTATGTGTTGCACCCTTACAAGCTGGTAAAAGACGTCAGAACGTCCGTTGAATCAGGCAACCCAGATGCTGTTTTGGATGGAGATCTTGATGTCTTCCTCAAGGCCTTTTTGATGGCGCAAAGCAACGCAGAGGAAGACTAGCCGAGCACCTTATTAAAGCATGAGTCTGCCGTAAATTGGGGGAATGCAAAGCATGCGACATTTTTCGGGTCTATTGATCGTGCTGCTATTCCCCGCGACCCTCCTTTCGCAGGCACTTAGCGGCAGCAGCTACGGCTTGGTTGCCAATCATGGCCAGTGGCACGATGATGTTGTGGCAGCAGTCAACATGGGCGATGCCAGGGTGTGGGTCCTGCACGATGGGTTGCGGTTTGCCATGGCCTTGGATTCAGGTATCTGGGTCAGCACAGAGCGATTCGTTGATGCCAATCAATCAAGCCATTGGGAATCCGATGCCAGCGAAACATCTCAGGTGGTGAACTTTCACTTGGGGAAGCGACAAGCATCCGGACTGACATTGGCTCAGGGAGGTTGGTTACGCAATGTCTACCCCGGCGTGGATTTGCGAATATCGGTGCAGGGTAATCAGTTCAAAACCACATGGCATGCAAAGCAATCAGAGGCCTTAGCAAGGGTTCGTTCCCAATGGGAAGGGGTGAATCGGCAGTCAGCATACCGCGATGAACTTCGCCTTCAATTGCCAGCAGGGTCCATCCATGTTAGCATGCCTGCATCGTATGCAAAAGAGGCATTGGTGAAGTCCACATGGCGACGTGATGGCAAGCAATGGCGGATGCATGCAAAAAGGGCAACGGTCATTGATCCCATCTACCGTTTCAGCAGCTTTTCTGGCTCAACCAGTGACAACTTTGGCTACACAGCAACCTATGATGCCATGGGAAGAACATGGGCAGGTGGAACAGCCTTTGGCAGTCAGTACCCTACCAGCAATGGGTTTCAATCCATTTTTGGTGGCGCAGTTGACATGGCATTCATGCTATTTGCTGGTGATGGTCTATCCATCATATCCTCTACCTATGTGGGCGGCTCAGGTGCTGAACAGCCGCATAGCATGATGGTAGCTCCCAATGGGGATCTGGTTGTGATGGGAACGAGCAATTCCAGCAATTTCCCCCATACCAGTCAATCTTGGGATAGCACAATGGCAGGTGGACCTGCCACCAATGGCGGCGGTACACAATTCAATCCCGGGCCGGATTTGGTGCTGTTTCGCTTGGATTCCACAGGGTCCCAATTGCTTGGGTCTACCTATGCGGGGGGCTCGGGATCAGACGGTATCAATGCCCTAATTCCCATGAATTATGGTGACCAGGCACGGGGTGATGTCTTAGTGACATCGGATGCCATTTATGCTGTTTCATCGACCCAGTCAGCCGACTTTCCAGCCACCTTGGACAGCACTTTGGGTGGTTCGCAAGATGGATTGATCATGCAATGGTCACCGTTCTTGGATTCCCTGAACTGGGCCTCATTGGTTGGCGGCAGTCAATTGGATGCCTGCTTTGGTGCCACTTTGGTCGATCACAACAACCAAAAGGTTCTGGCCGTAGTTGGCGCTAGCACATCAGACAATCTCGCCAGCTCGAATGCCTACCAAACTAGCAGAGGAGGGAATGTGGACGCATGGATCAGCACCTACGACGCAAGCAATGGCAGCCCCATTGCAAGCAGTTACTTGGGTGAAAACCTTTACGATGCAGCATTCATGGTTGGCCATCAACCCAAGGGAGCCTGGTTGACCACGGGAGACTCCAGCGCCATCGCCTTCATTGGCTTGAGTCAGGTGGGCTTGCAGGACGTGGGCAGCCACTGGTCGCAAAGCGCCCGGGCACAATTCATTGCATGGATGCCCCTGTCGCTTGATAGCCTTTACCGCGTGCAATCATTTGGTTCCCCATCAGGTGCCAGACCTAACATCTCTCCCACAGCTTTTTCCATGGACCCCTGTGGTTCCATTTACTTATCTGGTTGGGGTGGGCTGGTCAACAGTTCGGGGACAGGTAACACCACCAATTTGTACACCACGCCAGATGCCTATGACAGCATCACTGATGGCAGTGATTTTTATTTCATGGTTTTGGGTCGACACGGTTCGCCCTTGTACGCAACCTACTTTGGTGGGCAGGGTAGCGCAGAGCATGTGGATGGAGGCACCTCCCGGTTTGACCCTAACGGAGTCATTCATCAAGCGATTTGTGCTGGCTGTGGCGGCAATTCATTGCTGCCCGTATTCCCTCACAATGCTTATGCCACCATCAATGGATCGAGCAACTGCAACATGGCAGCTGTGCAAATCGCTTTTGAGCAACAAGCGGCACAATTGGACTTGCAACTGGTTAAAGATTCCCTCTGCATTGGTACAGAGGCGGAACTGATAGGTGTGGCCTTGCGGTCAGATTCAGCTCGCATTGATTGGGGTGATGGAATCGTGCAGTCTGTGACATCTCCGCTGGGACAAACTCATTGGTATGCCACCGATAGCATGTATGTGATTCAAGTCAGCAGCTGGGACACCCTTTGCCAGACCTGGGCCAGCCAGACTTTGATTCTTCATGTGCATTTGCCTGATCCACCCAAGGCCTACATGTCATTGGTTTATGACCTCTGTGACAGCACACATCATGTGGAGTTACACCCCACAGATTCTTTGAATTCCCATGCGCTTTTGGTGCTGTGGGGCGATGGCGATTCTCACTATGAGGTCATGAAGTGCCCCTTGATTCACGATTATCTATTAGCCAATTATGGCCCCTTTACCATCACCTTGATTGCCTA
>DFSH01000045.1:43622-44524 GCA_002378565.1 Flavobacteriales bacterium UBA3442
CAAGCCCGCCACAAGTCAGCTTGAATGCAGCAGCCAATCAAGCCACCCATTATGCCTGGTACCCCAATGGTTTGAGTGGGGCAGCAATTTGGGGCCAATACATCAGTTTACCGACTACCGTTGGGTCCCATGACATCGTCGTAGTGGCAGTTGACAGCACCTGCTTGCGTTATGATACCCTGACCGTCACCTACCAGGTGGGCATGGATGACATGAATGCTTTGATTTTCCCTAGCATTTTTACGCCCAATGGGGATGGGGTGAATGATTGGTGCTATTTGCCGGAAGCTGCACAGTCCTCATTGGCCTCACTGAATTTTCAGGTTTACAGCCGATGGGGACAGCTGGTCTTTGAGACCACGGATCCAAACTTTGCTTGGGGTGGGGAATCCCGGACAGGCGCATTGCCTGATGGCGTGTACTTTTGGGTGGCCCACTGGACATCTCTCTGTGGCGCTCAAGGCGACCATCACGGATCAATCACCATCAACCGCAAACCATGAAGCCAATCATCTACCACAACCCACGATGCACAAAGAGCAGGGAAGCGCTAGCCTGGCTTGAAGCCAATGGCCATGAGCCTGTGATTGTCAAATACCTTGATGAGGCGCTGACTTACGAGGTGTTGGATGCCCTGTTGCAAACCATGGACATGGATCCCCGTGCGTTGATTCGAATCAATGAAGCTGATTGGAAAAGTCACTTTGCTGATGCAGAGCTTGGTGATGAGGAGCTGATTTATGCCATGATTGAATACCCCAAGCTGATGCAACGCCCCATTGTTTCATGGAAGAACAAGGCCGCCGTGGGCCGCCCCTTGGAGGCCATCAAAGACCTGTTTTAGCACATGTCGCCGGGCTTGACCCAGGCGTCAAACTCAGCTTCAGTCACATAGCCTAATG
>DFSH01000045.1:44835-45212 GCA_002378565.1 Flavobacteriales bacterium UBA3442
TTGAGGGCAGTGACAAGCATCAGTGAATTGTTCAGATGCTTGGTGATTTGCTCATGGTTTGGTTCAATGCCAGCCACACAATTGTCGGTGAATGACATGCATGCATCCCCAATCAGGTGACCGCTTTCAAGGATGTTTTTTGCCATCATGGGCTTGAACACATTGAGTTCAAAATGCCCGCTTGCACCGCCCATGCTCATCGCTACATCGTTGCCAATCACTTGTGCTGCAACCATGGTGATGGCTTCTGCCTGTGTGGGGTTGACCTTACCTGGCATGATGGAGGATCCTGGCTCATTGGGTGGGATCAATATTTCGCCAATGCCTGAACGTGGACCGGATGAAAGCATGCGGATGTCATTGCCAATTTTCATCAA
>DFSH01000040.1:0-757 GCA_002378565.1 Flavobacteriales bacterium UBA3442
GCTGCAAGAATGAGTCCTGGTCGCCAAGCCATCAAATCGCTGCTGAAGTAGATGAATGCTGCAGGAACAGAAAGCACATTGGCCATGATGATTTTGATGACATTGCCATCGCGCATGCTCCATTTATCGATCAAAACCAACACAATGAGCATCAAGACACCGATGCCCATTTGAACCACACCGCCATAGAAGCCGATGAGGAAGAAATAGAGCCAACTTTTCCAGCGGGGTTTGGGACGATCTAGCAGAGAGGCGCCAGACCACTTTGACTGTTTTGTTAAGATGGAAAACAGCATGCCTAGCATGACAATAGCAAGGAGCCATTCCATGGCAGTCGCACCCATCCTTACCCCAATCAGACCGCCTATCAAGGTGCCCAACAGGGTGGGGAGGATGAGCTCTTTGCTGGATTTCAAGAGGTAATGCTTGCGCTTGGTTTTTGGTAGGCTTAGCCAAGAGACGATGACTGAGCCTAGGACTCCAATGCGGTTGGTGGCATTGGCAACAGCGCCGTCATAACCAGAGGCTAAAAGCAAGCCGACAGTGAGTGCTGACCCGTTGCCGGCAAGGGTGTTGATGATGCCTGCGACCAATCCGCCAAAAAAGAGTAAAACTTCCATGCCCATGAGTCCGCAAAGGTAGGGGGCTATCTTACCTTTGAAATCCAACAATTGTCATGAAATGAGAAAAGGATGGATCGCTTGCTTGATGCTGTGTGGGCTTTGGACTGCCTGTGAATCAATGCCTCAGTCAGAGG
>DFSH01000040.1:1053-22135 GCA_002378565.1 Flavobacteriales bacterium UBA3442
GTTTATGCCCTGTCTTACCATGTGCTTGCAAAGGATCAGGATGCAGAGGTTTTCATCAAGGTGTCGTTGGATCAAGAAAAACAGACCCATGCTGATAGCATCTTTGAATTTGTACCTGCAGGCCAAGTCTTGCAAGGTCAGATGATCTTTGGCCAAGCCTATGTGTACCAGGGAGAAGCCAAACCAACAATCACTATTCAAACAACCATCGTACAATGATTCAAATCGCATCCCCCCAAGAAGACGAGGTATTCATCGCAAAAACCCTGATGGGAATGGAGGACGTCCTTCGTGATGAGCTATTAAAAATTGGCGCAAGAGATATTCACGTCATGCGTCGTGCCGTGCAATTCAAAGGTGACCTAGGCTTTTTGTACAAGGCAAATCTCTGTTTGGGGTCTGCACTTCGAATTCTTTGGTCCATTGCGCATTTATCTGCAGAGGATGGTGACGAACTGCGCGACAAGGTCAGAGAGATTCCGTGGGAAAACTACTTTGATGTGGACAAGACAATTGCTGTTTACGCAGTGGGAAGTCATCCAGGCATCAACCACACAGGCATGGCTGCCTTGTTGGTGAAAGATGGGATTGCTGATCGATTCAGAGACGTGATGGACAAACGACCCAATGTGGACAGGGAGAATCCCGATGTGCGCATTGAGCTTTTCCTAAACCGACGCCAATGCATCGTCAGTTTGGATGCATCTGGTGAGAGCTTGCATCGTCGCGGTTACCGTCAGGACATGGGCCCTGCGCCCATGTCAGAGGTTCTAGCCAATGGTTTGGTTCGACTGACGGGTTACCGTGGGGACTACACCTTTATGGACGGCATGACGGGTTCTGGAACCCTAGCCATTGAAGCTGCCATCATTGCGGACCAGCTACCTCCGGGAATTTACCGCAAGCGATTTGCCTTCACGCAGTGGTCCTGTTATGACAAGGAGCTGCATGCGGCCATTGAGGCCTCATCCTTGAAGCGGATCTCCGAGCGTTCGCTCAAGATTGTAGCCTGTGACCTTGGCGATTTATCAGCTGCTAAAACCAATGCGACAGCAGCCTTGGTTGATGAGCGGATTGAATGGCAGTCCATGGACTTCTTCGATTCCAAGCCGCCTACAGAACGAGGTATTTTGGTGTTAAACCCACCCTATGGCCACAAGATGGAGGTGGATGTGGATGACATGTATTCAAGCATTGGTGCGCATTTGAAGAAAGCCTACAAAGGCTGGACTGCCTGGGTGGTTATTCCCAGTGAAACTGCGGATCGGGCCATAGGCATGAGAGCTAGTCTCCGGTACCAATTCATGAACGGTGACATCGATTGTGATTGGGCTCAGTATGAAATTTTTGAAGGTAGCTGATCCAACGATGATGCAATGAGCCTTTTCGTCACATACTGGGTGGATGTCATCCTACCATTGCCTGTGCATAGTGCATTCACTTATGCATGGGAAGGCGAGATAAAGCCTCAGCCAGGTCTTCGTGTGAATGTGTCATTTGGCCGCCAATCATGTGTCATGGCTGTTGTGGTGGCCGTTCGAGAGACCTGTCCGAAGGGCATGGAGGTGAAGCCTATTTTGAAGGTGCTGGATACTTACCCCCGGATCACTATAGATCAACTCGATCAATGGCGCTGGATGTCATCATACTACATGTGCCCTCCGGGACAGGTAATGGGTGCTGCGCTTCCTGCTTTTTTTAAGCCAGGACCTGAGGATGAGGGCCCCTTCCGCATCACTGATGGCAAGACGGCTCATCTTCGGTGGCACTTGTTGAAATCAGAGGATGGTGGTATCAGCAAGGCCTTTGAGGGTTTGAGCCGGGCACCAGCGCAATCCAAGTTGCTTTTAGGGTACTTCCAGATCGCCATGGAGTGGGAGGAGGCAGACGACAACCGATACCCATGGGTGGCTCGCAAAGATTTGATGGACGCAACCAACGGGAGTGCTCCGCAGGTGCATGCCTTGATTGGTAAAGGCTTGTTAGAGGTGAGTGACCGACTGCCTGTGCAGTTGCTGGACCCCAATAGAGCAGCCATTCCCTTGCCAGATTTAAGTGACAATCAATCCATTGCACACCAAGGTGTTCTCGAAGGCTTGAGCCGTCAGCAACCGGTTCTGCTTCACGGTGTGACTGGCTCTGGCAAGACGGAGATTTATTTGCATTTGATCACAAGGGCTCTTGAGTCTGGCCAACATTCCCTGTTGATGGTGCCAGAAATAGCCTTGACAGTGCAGCTGCAACGACGCATCCATGAAGCCATAGGAATGGATCGCGTGAGGCTTTACCACAGCAAGATTTCAGAATCAGCAAGAAGGGATTTGTGGGAGCATTTACTTAACCCTGATGCTGAACCCATTGTGGTTCTCGGTGCTCGCTCAAGCATATTTCTCCCTTTCAAAGACTTGGGACTCATTGTCATTGATGAGGAGCATGAGGTGAGCTACAAGCAACATGAGCCAGCCCCTCGCTACCACGCCCGGGATTGTGCATTGTGGATGGCCAGGCAGATGGGGGCAGGCATTGTTTTAGGTTCTGCCACGCCGTCCATGGAGTCCTTTCACCATGCACAGGAAGGGAAATACCATTTGGTGGCACTGAATGAGCGATTCTCTGGCACGGATTTGCCTGAAATCAAGGTGTTAAATTTGGCAAAGGCCATGTCATTGGACCAGATGCATGGCCCTTTGATTGGCGAGGCCAGGCAGGCAGCCAGTCAAGCCATGACCGCAGGCAATCAAGTCTTGATTTTCCGCAACAGAAGGGGCTATTCGCCCACCATGATTTGCCAGAACTGCGGGTTCACAGAGTCTTGTGATTATTGTGACGTGAGCATGACCTATCACAAGCAAGGGCATGAACTGCGTTGCCATTATTGTGGCACAGGGTACCGACCCCATGACCGTTGCAGCAACTGCAACCATTCGGCTTGGATGACCAAGGGAACAGGAACGGAGCGCATTGAGGAGGACATGGCTGAACTCTTCCCCACTGCACGATTGCTCAGGATTGACTCCGACAGCACAAGAAAAAAGCAATCCTTGAGCCAATTCGTTGCCTGGCTAGAGTCTGGTGAGGTAGACATGGTCATAGGGACGCAAATTCTCGGGAAAGGCCTGGATGTGTCAGGCATGGCATTGGCCATCATCTTAGATGCTGATGTGTTATTGCAATGGCCAGACTTCAGGGCCTTTGAAAGGGCTTATCAGATGCTCACCCAGGTGGCTGGAAGAACAGGTAGACGGCAAACGCAAGGCAAGGTTTTTATTCAGAGCTACACACCCGATCACCCCATTCTGGATCATGTCATCAAGGGCAGTTACCAAGCCATGGCTGAGGATGTGTTGAGGGATCGAAAGGCGCACCATTACCCACCCTTTGTGCGGCTTATAAGGTTGGAGCTGAGGCATAAGCAAGCAAACAGGGTCAGGGAGGCGGCTTTGGTGCTGGTTGAGCGACTCAGCGAAGCCATCGGTGGCGGCGTTCTGGGACCTGATGCACCAAGCATTGCTAGAATCAAAAACAACTACTTACAGCATGTGTGGGTGAAGCTGTCAACAACAGGCAACCCCAAGCACATCAAGTTGAAGATTCGAAACACCATAAATGGGTTACAAAGTCAGCCTGATTACCGAAGCGTGAAGGTCGTTATGGACGTGGATCCACAGTAGGCTGTTAGTCTAGAATTAAGTCAAGACTGAGCCATGATGCCATCATTGTCCCTTTTTGGACTGTTTCTGACGGATGCGCTCCATTTCAGCTTCAATCAAAAACTCTTCATTCAGGAAATAGGCATTGAATCCATGAATAGCCAGGCCAACACCCCAACCCATGGTTGGCCATATAGCCCACCAAGTGTCATCGGTGGTAAACCAATTGAGTACCCATAAAAAAGTCATCACGGGGATGTAGGTGGCCAGGTGGATCTTGAAGGCAATGCGTTCTTTGGCCATGTGGCGAATTTCGTTCTCAGTCATGGAGGGTTTTTTTAAGGTCTTTCATGTTGGGCGGTGCGATATGCCAAATGCCTTGTTTTGGGGGTGATGCGCTGAGGCTCACAGGGTCTTTCAAGGTTGGGTGGTTGAAAGCGATTGACTGCGCGTGCAGCCCGATGCTGTTGTCTTTGTTGCCTCGCCTGGCACCATATTTCACATCACCTTGAACAGGGTGCCCAATTTTTGCCAGTTGGCATCGAATCTGGTGATGTCTGCCGGTCTCTAGGGATACGGCCAAGAGGCTGTATTTGTCCACTCGATGCATGACCTCATAGCTGAGTACAGCTTTTTTTGCCTGAGGAGTCATTGAAACAAAGCTCTTGTTGCGATTGCCATCGCGAAGGAGCATGTGTTCAAGCCGTGCCTTGTCATCAGCCACATGGCCTTCCACCAATGCCCAATAGGATTTTTTCACTTCCCTGTTGGCAAACTGCGCATTCAACCGGGCCAATGCCTTGGATGTTTTCGCCAACACCACGAGGCCAGAAGTGGGGCGATCCAGTCGGTGCACGACACCGATGAATGCTTTGCCAGACTTGTTGTGACGCTTTGCTACATCCAATTCAGCCCAATCCTTCAAGCAGGGGTCTCCCGTCTTGTCACCTTGAACAAGCAGGCCTGCGGGCTTATTAACCACCAAGATGTGGTTGTCCTCAAAAAGGATGGGTGGGTTCATGGGTAAATCAAATCAATAGGACTCATCCTCAGAGGGGAAGTCCTTGGATTTCACATCGCCCACGTAGCTGCTGACTGCGCCCTGGATGGATTCAGACAAATTGAGGTACCGCCTGAGGAAACGTGGACTGAAATCCGTGTTCATCCCTAGCATGTCATGCAGCACCAAAACCTGACCATCCACATCGGGGCCTGCCCCAATGCCAATGGTAGGGATGTGAAGGGACTCACTGACCACTTTAGCCAAATGTGCAGGAATTTTTTCTAAGACAATGGCAAAACAGCCTGCAGCTTGCAAGGCCAATGCATCTTCCTTCAATCGCTTGGCCTCTTCGTCCTCTTTTGCGCGAACCGTGTAGGTGCCAAACTGGTAAATGCTTTGCGGGGTGAGGCCTAAGTGGCCCATCACGGGAATACCTGCATTCACAATGCGTGTCACGCTGTCCATGACAGTGCGACCACCTTCAAGTTTAACTGAATGACCGCCGGTTTCTTTCATGATGCGAATGGAAGAGTTCAAGGCCTCCGTAGGGTTGCCTTGGTAAGAGCCAAAAGGCAGATCCACCACAACAAGGGCGCGATCAACAGCCCGAACGACAGAGCTTGCATGGTCAATCATTTGATTCAAGGTGATTGGCAAGGTGGTCTCATGCCCAGCCATCACATTGCTTGCTGAATCCCCCACCAAAATGACATCGATGCCACCCTTATCTACCAATCCCGCCAGGGTGAAGTCATAAGCCGTGAGCATGGCGATTTTTTCACCGTTCCTTTTCATTTCAGCCAGGCTGTGGGTGGTGACTTTCTTGTAGTTTTTCTTTGCTGTAGACATGTGGTCGTTGAATTTGGCACAAAAGTACCACCTTCCGTTGACAGAGCCTATTGCCAACTATCTTTGGCCCATGATTTTTAGCATCCGCCACCTTTCTTTTTTTTTGCTGGTTTTAATCGGTCTGTCCTCCTGCGACAACACCCTGCAGGTGACTGCCCCCTTTGAAAACACTGCAGTGGTGTACGGGACTTTGGATATGGGCAATGACACTCAGTTCTTTCGCATTGGCAGAGCGTACTTAGGTCAGGATGGACCTGTTGGCGGCATGCCACATCCAGACAGCTTGTATTACCCGAGCATTGATGCCAGGGTGATTGCTGTGGCGCCCAATGGCGACATCAAGCAAACCTTCGTTCTCGCAGAAAGCAACAATCGACCAAAAGACAGTGGTTTATTCACGGTTCAAGGTCATCGACTGTACAGCTTTGTTTTCCCCAGTGACTATTTCACCGAAAATGGTGGTGTGCGACAGGATTTCACTTACCGCTTAGAGCTGAGGCTTCCGGGTAATGATGAGGTGTTTGCTTATGGAGAAACCCCCATGGTTAATCAGTTCAGAATCAAAAAACCCACACCGATTGGCATACAGAAAATGTCCATTACTGCAACCAAGGGCTATAAAATCGAGTGGAAGCAGGCGGTCAATGCACGGATCTACCAGGGTTACATAGACTTTCTTTACATGGAAATGCCTGAGGGTCATCCTGAAGACAGTGTGCGGTATACCGTTCGCTATGAAATGCCAACCGTCATTGGTTCAAGTTTGAGCGGGGGAGGCATCACAGCATCTACCACCATCAATTACCATGACTATTTCACCTTTCTCGCAGAAAGCATCCCAGTGAAGCTTGATACCCTGCGCTGGTTCAGGCATATCGACATCCACATGGTGGCAGGTAGTGATGATCTAGCGACTTACATCAAGACCACGCAGCCATCTAACAGCATTTTGCAGGACCCGCCTTTTTTCACCAACGTGAACCATGGGGCTGGTGTTGTAGCGAGCACTCAGCATCTCTACCGACCTTACATTGGGATTTCAACGTCCAGTGCAGATAGCCTCATTTTTGGCAAATTGACATGCGCATTGCGCTTTGCAAGGGCTAGTAGCCTGGACACCTTGACCTGCAACTGACAAAATGACACCTCAAAAGGGTCATTTGGCATTTGGTACAGTGATTGAACTATGGGGAGCAATTAGCAACCTATAAAACTATATCATGGGTAAAATTATTGGAATAGATCTAGGCACAACGAACTCGTGTGTCTCTGTTATGGAAGGCAACGAAGCTGTTGTCATCCCAAACTCTGAAGGCAAACGCACCACGCCATCCGTCATTGGATTTGTGGAAGGCGGCGAACGCAAAGTGGGCGACCCCGCGAAGCGTCAAGCCATCACCAACCCGACAAAGACCATTTACAGTGTCAAGCGTTTCATGGGCGAGACCTTTAACAAGGTGACCAAAGAAGCAAAGCGCATGCCTTACAAGGTGGTCAAAGGCGAAAACAACACCCCTCGTGTGGAGATTGGTGACCGCAAATACACCCCACAGGAATTGTCAGCCATGATTCTTCAGAAGATGAAGAAAACAGCTGAAGATTACCTTGGTACAAGCGTTGATGAAGCAGTGATCACTGTGCCAGCGTACTTCAATGACGCACAGCGTCAGGCAACCAAGGAAGCTGGTGAGATTGCTGGCCTCAAGGTTAGACGCATCATCAACGAACCAACAGCTGCGGCATTGGCTTTTGGTATCGACAAAAAAGACGTGGATCAAAAAATTGCTGTATTTGATTGCGGCGGTGGCACCCATGACGTATCCATCTTGGAGCTTGGTGACGGGGTCTTTGAAGTGAAATCTACGGATGGCGACACCCATCTTGGTGGTGATGACTTTGATAACCGAATCATTGATTGGCTGGCTGATGGATTCAAGTCTGATGAGGACTTTGATCTGCGCAATGACCCAGCTGCGATGCAGCGCTTGAAGGAAGCTGCTGAGAAAGCAAAAATTGAGCTGTCAAGCTCAACCACCACTGAAATTAATCTACCCTACATCACGGCTACGGCATCAGGCCCTAAGCACTTGGTGAAGTCATTGACCCGTTCAGACTTTGAGCGCCTGGTTTCTGATTTGATTGAGCGCACAATTGCTCCTTGCAAAAGCGCCCTGAAAAGCGCCGACTTGTCGGTGTCTGACATCGATGAAGTCATCCTTGTTGGAGGCACAACGCGCATCCCGGCTATCCAGGATGCTGTGAAGGCCTTTTTCAAAAAGGACCCAAGCAAAGGTGTAAACCCGGATGAAGTGGTAGCCATTGGTGCAGCCATTCAAGGGGGTGTGCTTTCTGGCGAT
Source organism: Flavobacteriales bacterium UBA3442 (assembly GCA_002378565.1). Classification (GTDB taxonomy): domain Bacteria; phylum Bacteroidota; class Bacteroidia; order Flavobacteriales; family Schleiferiaceae; genus TMED14. The sequence continues at coordinate 8,913 of DFSH01000040.1, forward strand.
GTGAAGGACGTGCTTCTTTTGGACGTGACACCCTTGTCTTTAGGTATTGAGACGATGGGCCAGGTCATGACCACGCTCATTGAATCCAACACAACCATCCCTACCAAGAAGTCTGAAGTCTTCTCTACTGCGGCGGACAATCAGCCAAGCGTTGAGATCCATGTCTTGCAGGGTGAGCGCCCCATGTCCAAGGACAACAAGTCCATTGGTCGCTTCCACCTTGATGGCATTCCTCCTGCACAGCGTGGCACCCCTCAGGTTGAGGTCACCTTTGACATCGACGCCAACGGCATCTTGAATGTCAGCGCAAAGGATAAAACCACGGGCAAGGAGCAAAGCATTCGGATTGAAGCTTCTTCTGGCTTGAGTGATGATGACATCCAGCGCATGAAGCAAGAAGCTGAATCCAACGCAGATTCTGATAAGAAGGCCCGTGAGGAGGCTGACAAGCTCAACGCAGCTGATCAAATGGTCTTCCAAACGGAAAAGCAAATCAAGGAGTTTGGCGATAAGCTGGGCGACAAGAAGGAAGCCATTGAATCTGCTTTAGAAGAACTCAAGAAGGCGTATGCCAGCAAAGAGATTTCAGCTATTGATGCAGCCATGGAAGCCATGAATGAGGCCTGGAAATTGGCATCTGAAGAGATGGCTAAGGCTCAGCAGGAAACAGCTGCAGAGGCTGGCAATGAAGGTGATCCAGCTCCAGAAGCAGCTGATGATGTCACTGACGTTGAATTTGAAGAGGTTAAATAAACCGGAGCTTCTAAACACATGAAAGGCGCCCATTGGGCGCCTTTTTTTGTTTCAAGTCCCTGCGATCAAAGAAAGCATTCAAGCAACCACCAGGTCAGCCCCAATAAAATCAGCAAGGGGATTTTAGGGATCGTACCGTATTTCACAATGCAGTAGATGGCCCGAACACCATCCCTCCAGCTGATTTTCTTCCCCTCAGCAAAGGTTCTGCCATAATAGCTGATGCCAACCTCATAGATGCGAATTTCAGGAATCCTTGAAATCTTTGCAGTTACCTCAGGCTCAAAGCCAAATCGCCGTTCCTTGAGTTGTAACCCTTGAATGATGTCAGTCCTGAATAGCTTGTAACAGGTCTCCATGTCAGTCAGGTTCAAATCCGTCATCATGTTAGATAAAAACGTCAAAAACTTGTTGCCTAGCGAATGCCAGAAAAAGAGGATTCGATGTGCATTGCCACCCATGAATCGTGAGCCATAGACGACATCAGCTTGTCCGTCAATGACAGGCTTTAGAAGGTCCAAGTACTCCTCAGGGTCGTACTCCAAGTCAGCATCTTGAATGATCAAGTAATCCCCCGTTGCTGCGGCAATGCCAGTGTGCAAAGCTGCTCCCTTGCCTTTGTTGACCTCATGGGCCAAGTACTGAATGGGGAAGTCAGGGTTTTGCTTTTGGTAGCTCATGATGGCGCCTTGGGTGTCATCATTGCTGCAATCGTTAACAATGATCAATTGCTTGAGCCAACCATCAGGGAGATTTACCGCCTTGACCTTGTCAAGGATGTGGTGGATGGTGTTGGCCTCATTGTAGGCCGGCATGATGATACTAAGGGTCTGCATGGTGGCGAAATTAACCCAAAAAGGTCAAGTAAGAGAAAGCTTGCCCGACCAAATGTAACGCCTTGCCTTATGTCTTGCGCATGGGGATTTTGAAACCGATAGCAGCCCACAGCATATTGATCAAAGGACTTAGCCAATTGAAGATGGCGTAAGCGAAGTAATCCCCTGTGGCTACCCCAAGCACACCACTTTGGTAAGCGCCGCAGGTATTCCATGGAATCAGCACAGAGGTGACGGTGCCGCTATCTTCCAAAGCGCGACTGAGGTTTTCAGGTGCCAATCCGCGATCCTGGTAAGCCTTTTTAAACATGCGACCTGGTACAACAATGGCCAAGTATTGATCGGAAGCACTCACGTTGATGAAACCGCAAGTGATCAAGGTGGTGAGAATCAGGGAGAAGCTGCTTTCTGCCAAGGACAAAAAGGCCTCCGTGATACGACCAAGGAAGCCAGAGGCTTCCATGGCGCCGCCAAAGGCCAAGGCGCAAAGAATCAACCAAATGGTGCCAAGCATGCCTGACATGCCACTGCTGCTCATCAAGTCATTGAGCAGGGGAGACGTCATGGGTAGTTTGACGCTGCCATACATGGATTGCATCAAGGCCCTGTAAGAACCTTCACTTCCGGCCATGCCAGCTATTTCAAATAGGATGTCTGGTTGCGCAATGAGTGCGGCAAGCCCGCCGCCAAGTGCACCAATGGCCATGGCAACCACTGCGTCAGTTTTGAAGGCAATCAGGCTAATACTGATCAACGGAACGACCAATAGCCAAGGAGAAATAACAAATCGTTCCTGGATTTCAGCGGACATGGCGCTGAGGTCAGACATTTCGCCACCGCTGCCACCAAGGCCAATGAAGAAGAACGCCACAAGGGCAATCAACCAGGCAGGACCAGAGGTCCAAGCCATGTGACGAATGTGGGTTGTGAGTTCAGCACCAGCCATTGCAGGAGCCAAATTGGTGGTGTCAGAAAAAGGTGACATTTTATCGCCAAAGTAGGCTCCAGAGATGACAGCTCCGGCAACCAGTCCAGGTGAAAATCCCAGACCTTGACCAACCCCCATCAAAGCAATGCCAATGGTTGCGGTTGTTGACCAACTACTGCCTGTTGCAAGGCTGACAATGGAGCAAAGTATGACCGTTGCTGGAAGGAAAAAGCTTGGCGACAACAAGTCCAGACCATAAACAATCAGCGTAGGAATGATGCCAGATACGAGCCAGGTTCCTGCCAGTGCGCCGACCATCAAGAGAATGAAAATGGCCTTGCTTGAATCACTGATGGTGCCTTGAATGCCTTCCCACACCTTATGAGCTTTACCTTCCAGTTTAGCTAAACCAGCTGTCAGTCCAGCTGCAGCCAATAAGATCAATTGATTGGATCCATCCAGGCTGCTGTCACCAAATAGGTTCACATTGATAGCAAGGGCTGTCACTAGAAAAGCCACCGGAAGGATGGCAAACCATAGGGGTGTTCGTGTCATGCGACCGAATGTACACCAATATGCGCTCAATCAGTCGTGTGGAGCCAAGGCCTTAAAACGGTTAAAACCTCTGGCAGGGGTAAGCCTTTGACATTGTCAAATGTGCCATCCATGTTGGCAATACCCAGGTGGCCAATCCATTCTTGTGCACCATAGCCACCGGCTTTATCCAAAGGCATGTGGCGATCCACGTAGTAATCAATCCAATCTTGACCCATGTCAGCCAGTGTGACAAGTGCAACGGCCTCTGCATGCTTCCATGTGCTGCCATCAGTTGCCCACAGGGCTGTGATTACCCGATGTTGGCGTCCACACAATCGGCTCAGCATCGCTTTAGCGTCACTAGCATCCTTTGGCTTCCCATAACGGATGCCATCCATCCATACTTCTGTGTCAGCAGTCAATAGCACCTCACCCTTTACCAAGTCAGGCGCTAGCACCATAGCTTTCTCCTTTGCAACATGGCTGACGGTATCAATGTCTGTGAGGCCAGGTGGCGCAGTCTCAGGGCTGTCTGCTACGCGAATACTGAAAGGAATACCTAAGACAGTAAGCAACTCTTTGCGACGCGGAGATCCAGAGCCTAAAATGAGTTGCCCATGTAAGGTCAGCGGAACGCTGAGACCTACCAGTTGCGAAGTTCTGGTTGATTCCATTTGCCGTGTAATCTAAGGGTTTGTTCAATGATATCTCTCGCACAACCTTTGCCGCCAGCCATGGGGGAGATGTAATCAGCTTCTTGACGAACCTCAGTTGCTGCATCATGGGGGCAGGCACTCAGCCCAGCCATGGCCATGGCTGCTAGGTCGGGCAGGTCGTCGCCCATGTACATGATTTCCGAGGCCTTCAAGTCGTAGCGATGCATCAGCTCATCCATGCTGTCTGCTTTGTCACTGGCACGAAGCCACACATCTTGAACACCAAGACCGAGAAGGCGTTCCTTCACTGCCTCAGAACTTCCACCTGTAATGATGGCTAACCGGTAGCCAGCTTTGACTGCCTTTTGCAAGGCAAAGGCATCCTTGACATTGAATGTACGGACGGGTTCAGCATCTGGCACGAGCATGACTGACCCATCTGTCAATACCCCATCGACATCAAAGGCAAATGTTGTGAGGTGATGAAGCTTGGTCTTGTAGTTCATGAATCATGTTGTTGAATGCTGTCACTCAGTGACTTATATATGCCCTTCAAGTCCTCAGGCAACAGGTCAATGTGCGCGTCCAAGGTGCCCTTGTCCCCCCGTCTAGCAGGCCCTGTCTGCATGTCAATAGCATTCCCAGCCAGGGCATCAGAGACGCTGCTTTGAAGCACTTGGTCAAAGGCATCCCTGGGCAAATTCAAGGCAGAAAAAACCTGTTGGTACAAACCAACAATGTGGTTGGGGAAATTGTTGGCGAATACCGCCCCAAGATGGTATTTCTTCCTGTCAAGGTCATTTGCTTGGGTGGCTACTGGCACGCCAAGGTCATTTTGCCAAAAGGTTAACGCTCTGGCAGCCTCATCAGTCAGGGCATCAGCAAAGCAATTGAGGGTCTCCCAGGGGATGTCATCCTGCATGAAGGATTGCATGGGCCACCAGACGGCGGCATGCTTGCAAGAGGCCAATGCCTTGATGCTGGTTGCACCACTGGGGTGGATGATGGGACAGGCCAAGTGGCTGAAGGTTTGTGCGATGGTTTGAATGTGATCATCTGGAATTGCCAACATCACGCCCTTTGGGTTGGATGGCATGTCGGGCAAGCCTTGGGTCAGTAGCTCGCGTGCCCCCCATTGGGCATAGGGTATGCCACAAGCGCCAAGTCGTGACGTCAGGGCAGTTGCGATTTGGCCATGGCCTACAATAACCCAATCAGCCATCAGCCTTTGAGTTTCTTGATTCGTTTAGCCACAGATAGAACGGAGCCAATCAAAAGAAGCAAACAGCCTAGCCAAAGCACATTGATGTAGGGGAAAACGAAGGCTTGCATCAGAATGAAAGGGTCTTGCTTGGGGTTGCGTTCCCATGCGGTGATTTTAAATTGCCCAGCTGTGTCGCTGACGCCATCGAAGCGAATCTTCAGGCCCATGTCTTCTAGCACCTGTTCTCCCGGAAGGGCACTGCTGCCTTCAACTTGGTAGGTAACGTCTAAGGGGTGATCCACACCGAGGCTGTCTTGCACCCGAAGGATCATGCGCATGCTTAGGTTAGCCAAATCGCCAGTAAATTGGTCAAAGCTGGCCAGGTCAATGGCTATGCTGTCACAGTTCAACAGGTATTGATTGAAGAGTAAAATAGACTCCCCTTTCGCAACAATAGCTGTCATGGGTTCAGCCCATTCCGCATTTTTTACAGAAGCAGGACGCAAGTCGGCATAGCTCACATAGGTGTAAATGTCCCTGTCCCAATAGTGCTTGGTGCTGGGTTCGCGCACATTCCCCATCGTTTCATTGATTTGCACGAACGGGTGGAGCGTAAAGGCCTTGTTGAGTTTCAGTCTGGTACCACTGCGATGGGTTGAGTCGTCTTCCAAATAGAAATCCACATCAAAGACCCTGTTGTGGCCGTCCTGGTGTTCGCCAGTCCAAACCACCCAATAGGGGTACATGGAAAGCGTGTCGCCAAATGGCATCAGCAGGTTTTCATTCGACGGAAAATCCTGGTGAATGAAGGTGGAATTGGTGCTGATGGGCTCTTTTTTCGCATTGGAGATCACGGCACCAATCAAAATCAAGGCAAAGCCAAGGTGGCTTATCGTCATAGCGCCCACGGTCCATTGATCCTTCAGGTATTTCAACCAATAAGTTGCATTGCTGATGACAGCAAAAAGGCTGGTGAAAATCAGTAAGGCATAACTGAACGTGTACAACGCCAATCCCCAGACCACCAAGGAAGCAATCAGAAGACTGATGACACCGGACAAGGTGATGCGCTTGAAAAGGCTCCAAGGGGTTGATTTCCATCGCAAATACGGCCCAATAGCCATCAAGGTGGTGATTAAAATGGCAAAGGGTATTTGTAGGCTATGGTAATGCGCAAAGGGCTCAACAGGCGGGGCCAATTCTGTTGATAACAGTGCAATCATACCGTCAGGTCCAACCAGTTTGTTGATGACGGGAATGCTGGTTGAGAAGGTGATTTGTGCGGCACTCAGTAACAAGGTTAATGAGCCAATGAACATCCAAAATTCCCTAGAGGAAAAGGCATCTTCAGAGGGGCTCTTTGGCATATCCTTCCATCGCATCAAGAAAAGCCCAAGGGGTAGCACAGAGAAAAAGCCAAGAAACACCAGCAATTGACCATTGAGCCCAAGGTCCACAAAGGCGTGCACAGAGGAGTCGCCCAATATGCCTGAACGGGTCAAAAAGGTGGAGTAGAGGACCAAGAAAAATGTCAGCATTGCCATCATCAAGGTGCTGGTTGTTGCTTTGCGCTTCACACGCTCAATGATCATCAAATGACCTAAGGCAACCAAGGTTAACCAAGGGACAAGGGAGGCGTTTTCAACCGGGTCCCAAGCCCAAAATCCGCCAAATGACAGTGCTTCATAGGCCCACGCACCCCCCATGAGGACACCTGTTCCTAAGATGCCTACACCAGCAAAAACCCATGGCATGGCGTCGTTGACCCATGCGGAATAGTCGCGGTTCAAAAGTGCCGCCATGGCATAAGAAAACGGTACAGTGATCAAGGCAAAGCCAAGAAATAAGGTTGGCGGATGGATGACCATCCAGTAATTCTGCAGCAAAGGATTCAAGCCTTGGCCATCTGAAAACCCAGGGACCCTCATCAGGTAATCCACCATGTCAGTCCAGGGCAAGCCTAGGTTTTCTGGTAGCTCGCGAATCAAAATAAAGGGGCTGCTGCCTATGTGAAGATCACCCAGGTAGACTCCCAGAATCATGCTTGTAAGGAAGACTTGCACAATACTCAAGACACCAACAACCCCCGCCTCCCATTGGCCTGCAACCTTGATCAAAACAAGCCCGATCACAGATTGCCAAAACATCCATAGAAGAAATGACCCTTCCTGTCCTTCCCAGAAGCATGAAGCGATGTATTCAAGCGGCAAGTCGTTGGAACTGTGTCGCCAGACATAATCCAGTTCATACCAGTGGTTGAGTATGGCAACAAACAGGATGACCACAGTACCTATAACGCCAGCTGCGTGGAGCATGAAAGCTGCCCGGCCTGCTCGACGGAGTGCAGCGCCATCTTTTCGCATCCACGACATCAAATAGGTGATGGATGCAATCAAAGCAGCCGCAAAGGCCAAAGCCACTGCAAAACGTCCGGATTGAATCCAGATGTCGTGTTCGCCCATGTAATTCATGAATTCTCTGTGTAAATAGATGCTTCATCGTCAGCCATCACACCACCTTCTTCTGTGTATTTTGACGGACACTTCATCAGGATCTCAATGGCCACAAACTGACCGTCGCCAGCACGACCCTTGATTGTGATTTCTTCTGATCGTTCAAAATCTTGAGGTTTTGGCTGATTGTACAATACAGTGCTTGACTGCCCATCTTTGTCAATGGCTGTGAACGTTAGCATGCTGGTTTGTGGATCAAATGTGATGGGTGAGTCTAGGTCCAACTGTGCCACAACAGTAACTGTTTCTGGTGCTTGTTTTTGCGCCATGTCAAATGATGCGTAGGTACTTGCGTCTTGGATGGTGCTCACAAGAACCCCAATCAGCAGGGCAATGACAAGTAGGAGAATGATGCTGCTTCGCTTCATGGCGCTTGGTCTTGTGATGGTTTGGTCACGCCTGCTTCAATGCGAGAAATCTTGCGGTCTAAATGAATGAGGTAGGCAGAAATGCCAATGAAGATGATGGCAATGATGGCCACAACAACATAGATTTTTCCGTCGGCACGAAAGTTGTCTGCCATGTCAATGGGTGGGCCAGCTTGAAGGAATGCAGTCAAAAGGGTATTCATCATGGGTGGTTTGTAAGGCCGGCAATGCGTCGGCGGAGTTCAGTGATCCAGAATCCAATCAAGATCCAGCCAAAAACGGCAGGGTAAAAGACCATGCGCATGTTGCTGTCAAGGTCATAATTGCTGAAGGCAGGGTTACCGCCATTACCTGGGTGCAAGGAGTCTGTCAATCGCGGAAGCACCCCGATGAAGACAACCATTAACACAAAGGAAAAGATGTTGTACACAGCAGCCAATGTGGCGCGTTTCATTGCGTCGTCAACGCTGTTTCGAAGCACGAAGTAAGCGGCATAAATAAGCATGGACACCGCTGTGCCATTGAGTTTAGGGTCATTGGTCCAAAAGGCTCCCCAGGTGAACTTTGCCCACACCATGCCAGTTAATAGGCCCAGTACAGCAAAAAGCATGGCCACTTGCGCGTGCTGTGATGCCCTGCTGTCATGCACCAAGTCTCCGCTACTTAGGTGTTTGATAGAGTGCACCAATGAACCGCCCAGCAGGGCTATCATGGTAAACCACATGGGCACATGGTAGTAGAGATTCCTGATGGTCTCATTCAGTACGGGTAGACGCGGAGCCTCCGTTAAAAGGCCGGCAACGATGCTGTAACCCAGCAGCGCTAATCCTATGATTTTCCACGGTTTCATTAAGCTTTCCAAAGGTAAGGGAACAATAGGCCGCTCAGGGCCAGAGGGATGCCTGCCATGCCCACCTCAGCAAGCCATGGGCCAGTTAATTCGTGGGTTTCAACACCCAAAGTTGCCAGCTTCGTGGCGCGACCTGCAATCATCAAGGTTGGCAAGAGAAGTGGCAGACTTAAAATAGCCAACAGACCACCCTTTGCTTGGGTTTTGGACGCAATGGCTGCGGTGAAGCAAAGGGTCGTCGACAACCCGATGGTGCCAATGGCAACAGAGAGGTAAATAGCCAAAACATGTCCATCGCTAGGCCAGCCAATCCAGAGACCGAAAAAGAGAAATGCCACAGTGACAAACAGCAAGCTACTCAGTGCGCTGGCGATGCTTTTGCCTACCATGATTTCCATCGGTGTCACCAGCTGGTTGATGTAGTTCCAATTGGCTGGGGAGAGATAGAAGGTTCTGCTAGCGGATTGCAAGGTGACAAAACTGATGACGACCCACAAAAGGGCTGTCCACACCCCAGGTGATGTGGATTGCGTGAGCATGTTCACCAAATAAGCAGTCATGGTAGCGAACAGAACGGAATTGAACCACTGCCCGGAACGCGCGTAATCTGCATACCAATCCCAGGTCAAAAGGGCATGTAATGCTTTGCGTCGTAACATGGGACAAATTTACGCGTTTCAACCCAGGGAATTTGAACAAAGTCAGGGATTTTAGCAATTAACGGACATCCATCATTTAGGCGTTAAATTTGCCAATATGAATTCCCCCAAACTAGTTCTCCTTATGGGACTGTTTAGCATGTTGATGAGCTGTAACACGACCATAGCTCAACCCGTTCAGTCCCCCGTGGATTTTTATTCTCTCAGTGCGATGACCATTGATGGCCAGCTGATGGACTTTTCCAGCCTCAAAGGCAAGCGGGTTCTGATTGTGAATACCGCTTCAAAATGTGGATTCACACCCCAGTACCGCGAATTGCAAACCTTGTGGGAAAATGCCAAGGATAAGAACTTTGTGATACTTGGCTTTCCCTGCAATCAGTTTGGCAATCAGGAGGCGGGTGATGATCAGTCCATTGCCGATTTCTGCGAAAAAAATTACGGCGTCACCTTTCAAATGATGGCTAAGGTAAAAGTGAAGGGCGATAAGCAACACCCCGTCTATACCTGGTTGACCAGTAAATCAGAAAATGGCGCCAAATCCAGCCAAGTCCTTTGGAATTTCCACAAATTCCTTGTCGATGATCAAGGGCGTTGGTTGGGCAATTATGGCAGCAAAACATCCCCATTGGATGTAGATTTGACCAGCTTTGCCTATGAAGACGGGCATTGACATTCTCGCCATTGGGGCGCACCCAGACGACATTGAGCTAAGCTGTGGGGGAACCTTGGCAAAAGCCATCAGTCAGGGTAAATCCGTGGCTTTATTGGATCTCACACAAGGGGAGATGGGTACCCGAGGCACTGTAGCTATTCGGCAAAAGGAAGCCCAACGGGCTTTGAAAGCTTTGGGAGCAAAAGATCGATGGAATCTCAAGCTCAGAGATGGGCATCTCCTGAACGATGAGTCATCACAAATGCGCCTGATTGAAGTCATTCGTTCCTGCCGGCCAAAGCTGGTTATTTGCAATGCGCCAACTGATCGACACCCTGACCATGGTCATGCATCTGCCTTGGTGGTAGAGGCTTGTTTCAAGGCTGGGTTTGCAAAACTTCATAGCCAAATGGACGGCCAAGCGCAAGAACCCTTCCGTCCAGCCCGCATCATGCACTACATCCAGTTTACCCAACTGCATCCTGATGTGGTGGTTGATATCACCGGCTTTGTTCAGGTGAAAATGGATGCTATCCTTGCGCATACCTCACAGTTCTACGACCCAAATTCTCAGGAGCCGGAGACCTTGATCGCATCAAAAGGCTTCTTGGAGGCTGTCACACACCGAGATCGGGAGTGGGGACGGAGTATTGGGGTGCATTCCGCTGAAGGTTTCATTGCAGCAAGCCAGGTTGGCATCGATGCCATCACGGACTTGATTTGACCCCTTAGCTGATCTTCAGTTTGAGGCTTTGGTAGATGTCAAAGATTGCCTGTGCAACGACATCAGACCTGAAGTTGGTTTGTGCAATGGGTGACTGGCCGGGTTTTGCCTGAGCCAAATGCTCAACCAAATCTTCGATGTCATCACTGGACCCCTCTCTGAAAGTGACATGTGCAGGGTCGTACACCGTTTCGGGACCCTGACATTGGGTTGCAATGACGCATAGGCCACGCTCAAGCGCCTCCCCAATCACCATGGCAAAGGTTTCTCTTTCGCTGTTGACCACCAAGATGTCATGCTGACACATGATTTCCTGCACTTGGTCAGGCGTCTTTCGACCACCGTGACTGATGCCTGAAGGATTGCGGGCAATGGCCTTGAGAAGGTCTGCGGCCAATGGTCCATCACCGATCAAGGTGAGTTGATCTTCTGCGTGTGCTTTTTGATGTTGTTGAAAGGCCGTAATCAAGTTTTCGATGCCTTTGATCTTCACCCAATCACCCACATGCAAAAATCGCCTGCCCTTGATCGCGTGTTCGCGATGGCATTGCGATGGGTCAATTACATTAGGTATCACCTTACAGGGGGCAAGGCGTGCAATGGCCGTTGCAAGTGGTTGGGAAACAGCCATGCGGGCATGGGCGAGTCGGATGGTCCATTTGGCGCCAGAAGGCACATCAGCAAGATCTTGACTAAGCCAATGCGATTGGTGCTCTGTGACGATGCGCTTGATGCGATGACCATGCCCCATGTGTAGCCTAAGACTCAAGTAGGCAGTGTCACCAGCGGCGCCATGCATGTGAACTGCATCAGGTATGCCATTCTCAGCAATCCAGCCCAGAACTAGGCCTGATTTCTTTTCCCAATGTTGCCATCCAGCGGCGGCTTTGACGGATTGCACTTGGACGCCATGCCACGTCGTATGCACATCCAAATCAGCGAACACAATGACTGATTGCTTGATGTCCTGGTGGTCAGCCAGAGCTTTCACGTGTTTTTGGATGAAGCTTCCATGCTGAGGGTCACCAGCATGGGGCCACATCCTCACGATGTGAAGAATGCTTGTTTGATGCATGTTGCAAAGAACGGAGATTTCTTCTTTGCAATATGCAATCGCGTTGGAAATTCAAGAACTCCTTGCATATCTTTGCCGCCTTCAAATGGTGGTTGTAGCTCAGTTGGTTAGAGCGCCTGGTTGTGGTCCAGGAGGTCGTGGGTTCGAGACCCATCTTCCACCCCAGAGAATGGAAGCCCTGCAGCAATGCGGGGCTTTTTCATTGCTGAATACCTCAAGGTTACTATGCGCCATGCGATAAATCCTTTTTTCTACCCTGCTGTCAGTGACAGGCAATGATGAATCAAAGCATCCTGGTTGATCGTGTTGATGGAATAGGTCTCACACGAATGGGTGAATTCGCCATTGATTGCCTAGATTTGATTACCTAAATTCCCATTGCATGTTCTTCAGGAAAAACAAACCAGCCCCGCCATCGACAGGGTACTCATCATATATCTCTGGCGTGGGACATTTTGTGCCACCACGCGTTGTGACCAATGATGATTTAACGCAGTACATGGACACCAACGATGCGTGGATTCGCGAGCGAACGGGCATTGAGTCCCGTCACTGGGTTGAAGAAGGTGATGGTAATACCACTTCAACCATGGGCGCTGCAGCGGCAAAAATAGCCATGGAACGGGCAGGGGTAGGCCCTAAGGATATCGACCATGTGATCTTTGCAACCCTGAGTCCGGATTACTACTTTCCTGGCTGTGGTGTTCAGGTTCAAGAGATACTTGGTCTTGACACGGTGGGCGCATTGGACGTTCGCAACCAGTGCTCAGGCTTTGTGTATGCCGTGAGTGTGGCAGATCAATTCATCAAGACGGGCATGTACAAAAACATTCTTGTCATTGGTTCAGAGCTTCAGTCTGGTGGCCTTAACCTCAGCACAGAAGGGCGTGGCACGGCAATCATCTTTGGTGATGGTGCGGGCGCGATAATCTTGTCCCGATCGGACAATCCAGAGGAAAGCGCCATCATGAGCAGTCATTTGCATTCCCAAGGTAAGCACGCCTTGGAGCTGGCAGTGGAACTTCCAAGTTCTATGTATCCTTTGTCTAAAATTCTTGAAAAACTGAAGCAAGGGGAGGTGCCAACAGGGATTCACCCCCACATGAATGGCAACTTTGTCTTTCGCAATGCGGTGATTCGCTTTGGTGAAGTCATCAAAGAAACCTTGAAGGCGCATAACCTGTCTGCATCAGATTTGGATTTATTCATCCCCCACCAGGCCAATCTGCGCATTTCACAATTCATTCAAAAACGCATGAAATTGTCTGATGATCAGGTGTTCAACAATATTCAATCCAAAGGAAACACCACGGCGGCATCCATTCCAATTGCCTTGAGCGAGGCCTGGGAGCAGGGAAAATTGAAGCGAGGAGATAAGGTGCTATTGGCAGCCTTTGGCTCAGGATTCACCTGGGGTTCTGTCATCATGCGTTGGTGAACAACACTGTGCATAAATCCTGAATGG
>DFSH01000001.1:0-152 GCA_002378565.1 Flavobacteriales bacterium UBA3442
TTTGATGCAAAGGTTGTTGGGACCCCGGGCCGAGGCATTGGCGCGCATCCCCGTTATGTGAGGCATCCCAATGGGTCGGGTTACATGCTTTTGGATGACAGCGAAAGTTTGGAGTTATTCAGTGAGCAGATTGGGATACCCGTTAGCCGCTT
>DFSH01000001.1:488-13180 GCA_002378565.1 Flavobacteriales bacterium UBA3442
GTGGATGCTTATTGGCAAGGTGGGGATAAGGTTTATGTGAAGAAAAAAGCAGCTTCCTCAGGCAAGCGCTTGCCCTATTGTCGCGCCAAGGATGGTGATGATGCCTGGTCAATTTCTCAGCGCTATGGCATACGCCTTGGTCGCTTGTACCAGATCAATCAATGGCCTGTAGGTTATCAGCCTGCATCAGGTGAGTTGGTGACGCTCCGCTAGTCGGCCCATCGATGTATGGCGCTGTAATGCCATTGCATTTCTCCGCGAATCAGGTGGCCAGAAATTCCTTTCCATCCCCCATTTTCATGTGGAGAAACCACCCAAATATGGCCATGGGCCGGTTGACTTTGTAGCCAGTTCAAGGCATTGCGTTTTTGCTTGCTTTGGGTGGAGTCGCGTGGATGCCCCAAGCTGTTCACATAGCGATTGAAAGCCAGGGTGTCATCCGTGACCATGAGGGTTTGTCCAAAGGATTTAACCCAAGGCTTCAAAGAAAGGCCAGGGATGTGAATTGCTAAACTGTCAGTCGATCGCCAATCGGGAATGATGCCGGTGCTGCTTGTGCTGATCTGAATGGCTCGGGCCTTAATGCGCTGCCTTCGATGGCCCTTGAAGGTCAGTTGCCCCAATGCGGTTAAATCATGCGTTTGACCCTTCCAAATCACTTCACCACTGGCCACCCGCCAGGTAGCCCACAGCATGCGGCCATTCATCCAGGTCCATCCAGGAAAGGTGGCTGCTGGCTGGCCTTCAAAGATCTCAAGTTGTTTCCCGGGTTCATTGCCTTGAAGCATCAGGCTGCTTGCGCCACTGGAGTCTATGGCATGCAACAGGTTGACCTGGCTGACGCGGTTGCCGTCAAGCAACCAGTCGTGCAGGGAAGAAGTGGGGAGTTGCTTGGTTTTCCATTCGGACCAATCCCCTAGAACAAGGGCTTGGTTATCTCTCAGTTGATCAGCCCATGCTGGCTGGTCTGCTTGGTTTTGTACTTGGCGGAGACCTTCCTCAACCAGCAATTCAGAGGGTGAGAAAAACAAGGTATTGGCTGTTTCACCACAGTAACCAGTTGGCAGGGTCCACAAGGATGCCCCGGCGTATTGGCGGCTTCGGGCTTCCTGTAGTTTTTTTGGATGCCACTGAGGCCAATCCTTGCGCTGAATGGTTAAGATCCAATGGAAGGCTGAGGAGCCAGCATTGTGGTAACTAAGGGTGGCCTGTTGGCAATCGACATGCAGATGGTTGGTAAGCAAGGCTTTTGCTTGATCAAACAAGGGTATGTGCTCAAGTTGCTGGTTGGGCTTTTGCAGTTGCTTCATCAGGCTTGGGACATCGCTGATATCAATGACAGCAAGTGGCATAGGTGGTATGGTCGCCATGTCTGTGGCATCGTTGCCACACTGTGTAAATAATAAGGCCATCAAGGCAAGCATCACAAAGCGCATCCCACGAAGTTATCGCTATAAATCCAAACGGAATTGGCTGGGTCGCCATTGAAAGCTGCTCCGATGCCAATCGCAGGACCCATGTGTCATCAATGCCTCCTTGTGCTTGGGGCTTGGGTAGCCTTTGTTGCTGTCCCATCCGTATTGTGGGTATGCCAAATGCCCCTCTGTCATTATGGCGTCACGCGTTGTTTTTGCAAAAATACTGGCTGCTGAAATGGCTTGGAATCGTGCGTCACCTTTTATTTCACAGCGGTGTTCAATCCCTGGGAAAGGGTTGAATCGGTTGCCGTCAATCAGCAGCAAGTTGGGCTGCGGTCGCAATTGTTCAATGGCTCGGTGCATGGCAAGGTAGGTGGCTTGAAGGATGTTGATTTGGTCAATTTCCTCAGGGCTTGCTTGTCCAATGGCCCATTGCCCATCGGACAACAGGGCAATCAGGTCTTCGCGCAAGGCCATTCGCTTGCGGTGACTCAAGATCTTGGAGTCTGTTAACCCAGGCATGGTTAGCCCTTCAGGCCAGATCACAGCTGCAGCCACCACGGGGCCTGCCAGGCAGCCACGCCCAGCCTCATCTACCCCGGCAAGCTTGCTCATGGGCTCAATAAATCTTCCATGCGAGACCAGAGGCTGTCAACACTTTGTTGCCACTGGAAGGATTGGGCCCGAATCAATCCTTTCTCAACCATTTCATCCACAGGCAGTTGACCATCTATGAGTTCGTTGATTGCTGCTGTCCATGCCGCCACATCCAGAGGATCTACGAGGTGTGCTGCGCCACCTGCAATCTCTGGCATGCAGGAGCTGTTAGAACTGATCATAGGGCATCCAGCGGCCATGGCTTCCACCAAGGGGATACCAAACCCCTCCATCAAACTGGGAAAGCAAAAAGCCTCTGCGGCAGCATACAGGCCGTTGAGGTCATCCCCTTCTGCGCGGCCGTGAAGGATGATGTCCTGGCCTCCAGCGGCAATGGCATCTTTCAAGGCCTTGTCTTTGTGCAGGACTTGGCCGACCAAAAGCAAGGCAAGTTGGCTTGCAGGGCGGCTGTCTTTCCATCGATTGAATGCCCTGACTAGGGTGATCACGTTTTTTCTTGGGGTGAAGGCGCCCACAAACAACAGGTAGGGTCTCCCTTGACTGAATCGCTTCCTGCTGTCAGCCTTGACGGCAGGGGAGTGGGGGATGAATGCTGCTTGGGGAGCATTGCCTGTAATGCTGATTGCTTTGCCTTGCAGTTGATAGCTTGCTTGCAGATCCAGGGCAGAGGTTTCACTCACGGTAAGGAGGGCATCAGCCTCTCGGGCAGACCGCGCAATCACACGCCGATAGTAGGATGCAGCCCTGGCTGGCATGTTGTCCGTTTGGTGAAGGAAATTCAAGTCATGGATGGTTGCCATGGTTTGTGAAGACAAGCCGTGCTTGGTGAGGGTCTTGCGTGAGGGCAGCAGCCCATCGGGTGACCAGTAGATAGCTGCTTTCACCTTTTTGAGGGCTCGGGGGACGGACCATTCTTGCCAAATTTCCCACAGAAGCGGATGCCTTGCTGGCGGTGTAATGACATGCACCGTTACGGCCTTTGGCACCATGCTGGGGTGAGGTTTTCGGTCGTAAAACAAATGCCAATTCACCTCAGGGTGTTGTGCAATCAAGGGCCAGAGGATAGATCGGGTATGCCAACCTGTTCCTTCCAGTTTGCCTGCAAGAAGCCATCTGGCATTGACAGCGATGATAGGTTTAAGTGATTGGCTTGCGGGCATAAAGTCAAAAGTATGACCTTTGAGCCATGGCAATCCCCTCGCTTTCTGAAGCATGGTCATCCTTGATTAAACATTCTGCATTGGTCCTTACGCTCAAGGTGGCCGGCGCTTTGGGGGGCTATGCATTCACCTTCATCGCCATCAAACATTTTGGATTGGTAGCCTATGGAGAGTTTGAATTAGCCTTCACGATGGTCTTTATCATCGCAGTCCTTGCCAAATGGGGCTATGACGGGGTGTTGTTGCGTGAATTACCTGCGCATGGTGATTTTTCGGTGAATAACCAGCGACTTCAAACAGCAGTTTTGCGTGCTGCCGCAGTGATGGCGTTGGCCTTTTCGGGCTTAATTTTTCTTCTGCGATTCCATCTGGCATCCCTTTTCGACATGCCTGGGTTGGCAGAGGGGTTGAAGCCGGCGGCTTTGATGCTTCTGCCATGGACCTTGATGCTGATTCATGCAGAGGTCCATCGCGCTAGAGGTAACATGGTGCATTATGGCCTTCGTCAGTCTAGCATGGTTTTAGGTCTTGCTGCCATAGCCATCTGGTTCTGGCCACGTGAAGACATCAGTCCCATGTGGTATATTCTCATTGCAGTTTTGCCCTTGCTGTCATTGTCTGGCATGCGATTGCTATTGTTAGGGCAGTCATCCTGGTCAGCTTGGAAGGCTCACCGCAAAACTGCCACAGCCATGTTCCTTAGCGCCATCCTATTCACGGTGATGTCATGGAGTGACACTTTGCTCGTGGGTTATTACATGGACGCAGCCGATGTAGGCCTTTACCGGGTGGCCTTTAAGGTGGCTACTTTGATCACATTCACCCAGTTTGCCATTAACGCAAAACTGGCGCCAGACATTGCATCACTCTGGGCTCAGAGCAAACCCAAGGAGCTGCAATCGTCCATCCATCGGGTGGCTTGGCTGAATGCAGTCATTGCAATACCAGCTACCCTTGTGTTGGGACTTTTCGGCCCCTGGATGCTGGGACTTTTTGGCGAGGCCTTCATTGCCTTGTACCCTGTTATGATGCTCCTATGTATTGGCCAATTGGTGAATGCTTTGTGTGGCCCCGTGATGTACCTGTTGAATATGACAGGTCATGAGGCCATCGCGCAGCGAACCATGCTGGTTGCTATGCTGGTAAACCTCATTGCAAATGTCATCCTGATTCCTTTGATGGGGTTGATGGGAGCTGCTATTGCAACTTCCTTGAGTATGGTGCTTTGGAATGTGTGGGCCTTGGTTGCCGTGCGACGACACACGGGCATACGAACCCTCTTTTTCTGGCGTTAGCCATCCATGCAAGGCATCCCTAATATCGCAGTGATCGGTGTAGCTAAGGCGGGCACTACCAGCATGGCTTCGTGGCTGGAGGCGCACCCTGATGTGGCTATGGCCCGCATCAAGGAGTCTAACTTCTTTGCCACTGACATTGATTTGGATCGCTTCACAAGCCAGTTCAAAAACCTAAGTCCTCAGCCCGCAGAGGCTTATTGGGCAAGCAAGCCCTTAAAGCCCCTTCATGGTGCTTTTGTGAAAGATGCCAACCGTTACCAGCGCTTGTTTGAGCACGCTAGCCCCGGTCAGAGCACAGCGGATTGCTCTCCTAGCTATTTTTTCAGTGAACAGGCCCCTGAGGCCTTGAAGAAGTCCAATCCGCAAGCAAAGGTGATTCTCATCTTGCGCAACCCCATTGACAGAGCCTATTCGCACTATTTGATGGCAAGAAAATACGGCATGGTTAAGGGTGATTTTCTGGAGGAACTGGCTGAAGATCAGGTGAAGCAGCCCGTTTGGGGTAACAGTGAAAACATCTACCACTTGAGCTGCTATGCAGAGGGGTTAAAACGCTGGCAAACAGCATTTCCCGACATGAAGGTGTGTTTGTACGAGGAGTTGTTTCAAAGCGAACAGTGGGACAGCCTGTGTGATTACCTGCAGATTTCGCGCCAAGCAGGTCCCTCTACGGTACAATTTCAGGGCAAAGAAAGCCGACGACCTGGCATCAATGCCTTTGTGATGCATCATCCGATTGGTAAATTATTTCAGCATTTGATCCCGGCATGGCTGAGAAGCTGGGCAATAAAACGCTTAACAAAACCTATTGACAGCCAATCATTCAGCTTTGATCGCAAAGCAGCTTGGCGCTATTTTCACAAAGATGTGGCTGAGGTGGAGGCCTTACTGGGTCGCCCGCTATCTTTGTGGCCCCATTGAATCTCATGAAAACGACTTGACATGGACATACAATCAAAACAACTGATCACCTTTCTTTACCGATGGCGCAAACCCTTAGTGATCATTCCCTTAGTGGCCGCCGTGGTGGCTGCCGTGGCTTCCATGCCGGTATTCATCAAGCCATTGTACACCAGCACAGTGGTGGTGTTTCCTGCAACGACTAATTCACCGTCCAAGGCCTTGCTGCCGCAAACCAGCTATCAGGATCAAGATTTCTTGGAATTTGGCGCAGAGGAGCAGGCAGAGCAATTCTTGCAAATTCTCCATTCGGACGCCATTTTTGATAGCATTTCACATCGCTATAATTTAATGAGTCACTATGACATCGACAGCAGCAGTCGCTACAAACGGTATTATCTGCGCGAGGAATTCAATGACAAGTTTTCCTTCAAGCGAACGCAATTCATGAGTGTGGAGATTGCCGTTCAAGATGTTGACCCGCAATTGGCTGCGGACATGGCCAATGAGGTGAGTGATTTGGCAGACCGCTCCAAGAGTCGCATCCAGCGTACAAGAGCCCGCATTGGTTTATCCATTGTTAACAAGGAATACAGTAATCTGCACCAGATGATATTGGACATGGAGGAGGAGATGGTCGTTATCCGTTTCAAAGGCGTGCACGATTACGAAAACCAATCCATGGTTATCACTGAGCAATTAGCAATGGCTATTGCTGCTAGTGCAAAGCAGTCAGTCATTAACGAGCTTCACGGCATGCTAGATACCTTAGCAAAGTATGGCAGCCGTTATGTCTCTTTGCGCGATGAATTGCGATTAATGAAGGAGGAAGAGGTGAAAATGCGCACCAAATTGAGTCAAGTCAAAATGGACGCCACCCAGGTGCTACCTGCGACCTTCTCTGTAAACCGAGCGGTGCCTTCTGATAAGAAATCTTACCCCGTCCGTTGGTTGGTGTTGCTGCTTGCTGCCATAGCTTCCTTTGTGGCCACCTTGCTTAGTATTTTGATTTCTACAACGTGGAAGGACCTGCGATCCGAATTAGGCAAATAAACCAGACTCAATGGGCGCTTGCCCTGCTGATGGTCTGTTTGATCACCTTTGCGGTGGTGGTCACAGAGTCCTGGTGGGTGATGGTCATTCCTGCTGTCTTAGCGGCGGTCTATTGGGCCATGGTCTCACTGGAGACTTTACTGCTTTTCACGGTATCATTGACCCCATTGTCTATCACGTTGAAAAATGTTGGATTCAATGTAGGGTTGAGCTTGCCTGCAGAACTGCTTTTGGCGGGCATCACCTTATTGATCCTAGTTAGGTGGCTGCATTCAGGCAGCTTGCCCTGGAAGGCTATTAGGCACCCCATTGGTGTTGTGCTTTTGCTTCAGATTGCATGGATGTTCCTGACGTCGTTGACTTCTGAGATGCCTTTGGTGTCTTTTAAGGTGTTGATTCGTCACATTTGGTTTGTCATTCCTTTGTACTTCTTCTTGGTGAAGGTTTTTGCCTCTCATCGCCTTCGACAGGCTTTTTTCCCTTTGTATGCTTACCCATTGGCCCTGGCAGCTATCTACACCTTGGTGGTGCATGCAGGTTATGGCTTCTCTAAGGAAACCAGCACCTGGGTTTCTTTCCCTTTTTACAAGGAACACACCGTTTATGGCATGGCCTTAGCCTTTGTTTTACCCTATGCAATGATGCAAGCATGGCAAAAGGTGCCCATGAAGCCCCTGTTGCGTATGCTCGCCATGTCCCTTTTTGCGGTTTTGTTGCTGGCTATTGTCTTGTCCTATACGCGTGCAGCTTGGCTCAGTGTGCTTGGGGCGGCCGTTTTTGGTTTCATGTTACGCCTAGGCATTCAATGGAAGCAGATGGTTTCGGTGTTGCTTCTCTCTATAGGGATGCTTTGGTTGACTCAATCAATGTGGATGTCCGTTTTCACAAAAAATGACACGGTGTCCAGTGAGAATTTCACTGAACATGTGCAATCGGTATCTAATATATCAACGGATGCCTCCAACATGGAACGCATCAATCGATGGCATGCGGCCATCAGCATGTTTCAAGATCGTCCATTGGTGGGTTGGGGCCCAGGAACCTACCAATTCCAGTACGCGCCATTTCAACACGCAAGTGACCTAACTATCATTAGTACCAATGGGGGTGACATGGGCAATGCACATTCAGAATACATTGGTCCCCTTGCGGAGCAGGGTTGGCCTGGATTGCTTTTGATTCTAGCCCTTGTATGGACGGTTTTTTCTCAAGGGTCAAAAACCTACCATCAACTAGCAGCAGGCAAGGATAAAAGGCTATTGATGGTTGCTTTGATGGGGTTGGCCACCTATTTCATCCATGGATTCTTGAATAATTTCTTGGATGTGGATGAGGGAGCCGTGCTGGTTTTTGGAAGCTGTGCCATGCTGGTTTCGATCAGTCAAACGGCAAAAAAGCTTGCTGAGTAGGCGTTTCAGGCAGTGATGAGCCCTTTTTTTACAAGCTCTTAAATGCCTGAAAAACAGGCATTAGATGCTCATGTTTTAAGAGATCTAGGAAAATTGACATGGAAATACCTGTTTTTACTGGGAAAAAGGATATCTTGCCCCTGTTTAACTATAACATTAACACATATGAAACGCAGAGTTCAATACATTACTCTTGCCATGGCGACCGTTTTCTCATTTGGTGCATTTGCACAAAATGGCGGTGAGACTGGTGAGGTAGAGACCAATAACCTCGGAATCGATAAACTCGAAGAAGTCGTTGTTACAGCCCTCGGCATCTCGCGAGAGAAGAAGACCGTTGGTTACGCTGTCCAGGAAGTCGCTGGTGACGAAGTCACACGCGCCAAAGCGGACAATTTTATGGCCAGTCTTTCCGGTAAAATCGCCGGTGTCAATGTCACACAATCAGGTACAATGGGCGGGTCCGCCAACGTTGTTATCCGTGGTTATAAGTCATTGACAGGGAACAACCAGGCCCTGTTCGTCGTTGACGGCATTCCAATTTCAAATCAAATCACAAACACTGGCAATCAAAAGACAGGACGTGGTGGTTACGATTACGGAAATGCTGCGATGGACATTAACCCAGAAGACATTGCTAAAGTGACGGTACTGAAAGGTGCAGCTGCAACAGCTTTGTATGGTTCACGTGCCTCTAATGGTGTGATTTTGATCACCACCAAGAAAGGTACCAAGCGTGATGGTCTTGGTGTATCAATCACCTATGGCAGCATGCGCGGATCGATTGATCCTAACACCTATGTTAAGTACCAGAAGGAATTCGGTGCAGGTTACGGTCCTTATTATGGTCCTGACACCTTGAACGGTTACTTCACTGATGCTAAGATTGTTGCGTATGACGTTGACGGTGATGGCATTTTAGATCCGACCATTCCAACGACTGAGGATGCTTCTTTCGGTTTGCGCTTTGATCCAAACTACGATGTTTACACATGGGAGTCTTTGTACCCTGAGTTAGCGACATATGGTCAGGCACAGCCTCACGCTGCCCCTGACACTGACGGTTCTGATTTCTTTGAGGAGTCAGTGACAACTAACAAGAGTGTTTCTATTGACGGTGGATCCGACATGGGATCTTTCCGTGTTGGTATGACACAGTATGATACTAAAGGTATTGCACCTGGTTCAGAAATGCAGCGTAACAACTTCTCCTTCAATGGTTCATTGAATGCTTCAGATAAGTTGACTGTGACAACCACAGCCAACTTCATCCAGCAGGCTGCTAAAGGACGTAACGGTACAGGCTATGACTCAAAGAATCCTAACCAATCTTTCCGCCAGTGGTGGAATGTCGGTGTGGACGTTGACAAATTGAAGCAATACTATGAGCAGACTGGCAAGAACATCACCTGGAACCCTTACGGTTACGGCGCTGGTTCATCTTCTACGAGCCCAATCTACTTTGACAATGCTTACTTCTCAGCTTACGAAAACTACCAGAATGATTCTCGTAATCGTTTGATCGGTAATGTCGCAGCTACCTATGAGATCAATGATTGGTTGAGCGTTCTAGCTCGAGCCAGTGTTGACACCTATTCTGAGATGCAAGAAGAGCGCGTTGCTGTTACTTCTGTTGATCTTTCACGCTACGGCCGCAAGAATCGCAGTTTCACTGAGAGCAACTTGGACTTGGTACTAACTGCCAACAAGCAGCTCACTGACGACATCAGCTTCAACGGTAACTTGGGTGCTAACTCTCGTCGCACGTCAGTTGATTACATTTCTGCAGCTACCAATGGTGGCTTGGTTGTACCTGGTGTTTACGCCTTGAGCAACTCAGCAAGCACACCGGATGCGCCTTATGAATCTGCTTACACTATTGGTGTAGATGGCTTCTTCGCTCGTGCGTCAGTTGGTTACAAGAACTTCTTGTATGTTGATCTAACTGGCCGTCAGGACAAATCTTCAACGCTTCCTGCTGCGAACAACACGTATTTCTACCCATCTGCTACGTTAAGCTTGATATTCTCAGAATTGATTGATGTGGATGCGATCAGCTTTGGTAAGCTTCGCTTCAACACTGCTCAAGTTGGTTCTGATGCTCCTGCACAGGCGTTGTTGAACTCATACAACATGGGCACAGCATTTGGTAGTACATCTCTAGCTTCTGCTCCAAGCACAGACAACAATGCAAACTTGCTTCCTGAGGTTACCAATTCAACGGAAGTTGGCGTGGAGATGATGTTCTTCAACAACCGTGTTGGATTGGATGTGTCTTTATATGACCAGACGTCTTCGAACCAGATCATGCCTACCAAGGTGTCTTCTTCTACAGGTTCCATCTACAAGTATGTGAATGCTGGCGTAATCAATAACAAGGGTATTGAATTGAGCCTTTCTGCAACGCCTGTCCGCACCGATGATTTCGAGTGGAACATGAACTTGAACTGGACCAAGAACACGAACATGGTTGAGTCATTGTATGGTGACCTTGAGTCATTGCAATTGGCTTCTGTTCAGGGTGGCATCACGATTGAGGCTCGCCCGGGTGAAGCTTACGGTAACATCTACGGTGTAGCCAACGTGTACGATGACGCAGGTCGTCGTGTGGTTTATGACATGCCAGGTTCATACGGTGGCGTTCGCTACCTACGTGGCGATAAGGATGTCATTGGCAACATCAACCCTGATTGGATGGCTGGCTTGAATAACAGCTTCCGATACAAGAACTTTACTGCTAGTGCTCTGCTTGACATGCGCATGGGTGGTAACTTCTTCTCACTGGATACATACTACGGCTTCGGAACAGGTATCTATGACATCACTGCGGGCACTAACGATTTGGGTAACTCCGTTCGTGACTTGGCCGCCGACGGTGGTGGCGTGAAAGTGACAGATGTTGCTTATTGGGACGGTGCAACCGTTGACGCTGATGGCAATCCATCTGGCTTCGTTGTAGGTGACTACTACGCTGACATGCACTATTACGGTAATGCATTTGGTTGGGCCAGAGCTGCTAAGGACCTGCACGTTTATGACGCTTCTTACTTGAAGCTTCGTGAAGTGAGCTTGTCTTACTCTGTGCCTTCTGATATGATCGCTTCCTATGGCATCCAGGGTCTGGATATAGGTTTGTCAGGTCGCAATTTGGCTATTCTTTGGAAGAATGCTCCATACACTGACCCAGAAGCGGGTCTGTCTGCGGGTAACATCCAAGGTTACCAGTCAGGTGCGTGGCCGGCAGTTCGCCAGATAGGTTGGAATGTTAATATTAAATTTTAATCTAAAAGAAAGATGAAAAAAATTCTAATTGCGGCTTCAGCCGCCCTGATGGTCGCCTCTTGCGGTGATCTAACTAGCCTCAACCAAAACACCAAGGCGCCCGAAACGGTTCCTGCAGGTACGTTGGTTGCCAATGCGACAGTATCCATGATGGATTACTTGAGCACTGTGAACGTGAACGTAAACAACTTCACCTTGTGGTCTCAGCACTGGACGCAAACGACCTATGTGGACGAGTCTAACTTTGATTACAATAACCGCGACGTGAACGGCAACACCTATGACGCTATGTACGCGACGGTATTGCGTGATTTGAGCGATGCTAAAGCAATCATCAATGCTGATGAGCAGCTTGATGCAGCAACCAAGGCACAGCAACTTGCTGTTATTGATGTCCTTGAGGTGTATGCTTACTCAACGCTTGTTGACGTGTTTGGCGATGTGCCTTACAGTGAGGCAATTGGTGAGAGCTTGGCTCCAGCGTATGACGGTGCTGCAACTATCTATGGTAACCTAGGCGACCGTTTAGTTACAAGTACTGGCGTATTGATGGCAGGCAGCGACAATGGCCTCGGTTCTTATGACCTCCTTTATGGTGGTTCAAGTGCTGGATGGGCAAAGTTTGCTGCTTCCTTGGGTCTGAGGTTATCTATTCGCATGGCTGATGTCAGTCCAACTACTGCTCAGGCAGGAGCTGAGGCTGCAATCGGTGCGGGTGTTATCACTCTTGCTTCTGAGTCAGCTGCGTTGAACTACACATCATCGCCTCCTCACACCAATCCTTACTGGGATGCATTGGTACAGTCTGGTCGTAAAGACTTCATTGCTGCAAACACCATTGCTGATGTGATGAACATGTATGCTGATCCACGTCGTTCTGCTTACTTTAAGAACCTTTCTAATGATTCTGTCATTGGTGCTCCTTACGGTTTACAGTCGTCTTACAACTTGCACTCTCAACCTGGCACTGCTTTGGAGAACGCTTCGCGTCCTGCAATGTTTATTGACAATGTAGAGGTTGGATTCTTGCTTGCTGATGCTGCTTCTCGCGGTTGGTCTGTTGGTGGCTTGACTGCTGCTTCTTTGTACGATGCGGCTGTTGCTGAATCTATTCTTTCTTGGGGTGGAACGGCTACTGATGCTGCGACCTACTTGGCACAGACAGGTGTTACTTATGATGCTGCGAATTGGAAAACAATTCTTGGTACACAGAAGTGGCTTGCTATGTACTCACGTGGTAACGAAGCTTGGTCAACGCAGCGCATGTATGATGCACCTGCAATGAACATTGCTGATGCAGCTCAGCGTGTGACGCCTTTGCGCATGTCTTACGGCATCGACGAGTACTCATTGAATACTAGCAATGTTGAAGCCGCTCGCGGTGGTAACGATGATGACACCTCTCCCATCTTTTGGGACGTGAACTAATCATGCTAGTCTATTGACTTTGAAGCCGCCCCGAAAGGGGCGGCTTTTTTATTGCTTTAGTTTTTTGTCTTGCTGTTGCCCGCAATAAAACCCGAGGGGGGGGGGTGGCTTATGCCCTTGAAGGTT
>DFSH01000041.1:0-407 GCA_002378565.1 Flavobacteriales bacterium UBA3442
ATGGACTCCACCTTTGTAGAGTACTCCAATGACATGGGCATCACCTGGCAGATGATGGGTGGAGTGGCGCAAAGTCAAACCTCCAGTACAGATCCATGGGAGACCTTTACAGCATACCCTGCTGCAACGGGCGACACCTTGGATGTGCGCATCCGCCACCGCAAGGGATCTAGCTTTTATTCCGACATGGGCATCGATGACATCTCTGTCAATGTGGTGACCTGTCCAACGCCAGCAGTTACTGTCGATAGCCTAACCCCGAATTCTGTGACTATCTCCTGGAGCAATGCTCTTGGAACCAGCCCGCTTGGATCTAATATCATGTGGGGCCCACAAGGTTTCTACCAAGGAACAACGGCCACAGGCATTAACATCTATGGTGTGACAAGCCCCTACACGATTACAGG
>DFSH01000041.1:809-7293 GCA_002378565.1 Flavobacteriales bacterium UBA3442
ACAGGAGCCAACAACTTCACCACCTTGGATTCTGCTGTGCAGTTCCTATCTGGTTGTGGTGTCTCTGGCCCTGTGACCTTCACATTGGCTGCCAATCAGACTTGGGTGACAGGTATTTCATTGACTAGCGTCATTGGTGCATCATCTACCAACACGGTCACCTTCCAAGGTCAGACCGGATCCAAGGTCATGGCTGCCCTAGGTATGAATGAAGCAGTCTTGCTTAATGGCACCAAGTACGTGACACTGAAGGACATGATCATTGACGGCAACGGATTCACAGCAATCCGCCTGACAAACAATGCGCAGTACATCAATATCGAGGATAACTTGGTTGTGGCTGATACGGTGGGTACGACATCCTCCGTGACGGCTATTACAGCAACTTCGTCGATGACCTCTGGAACGGGCTATGGCAACAATGCCAACCACATCACCATCTCAGGCAATGAGATCAAAGGTGGTTACTATGGTATTGTGATGAATGGCTCATCCTTAAGTTCTCGCATCAGTGACATTAACATCCTGAACAATGACTTGACATTGCAGTATTTCTACGGTATCAGATGCTACTATGTGGAAGATGTGGACATTATTGGCAACAGCTTTACTGATGCCAGAGCATCAGGTAGCTACGGTATCTACGCGGGCTATTGCTTTGATTTCAATATTGAAGAGAACAACTTGGTCGCCAAGACCTATGCCTTGTACCTGTACTACGCTAACTACCAGGCTAATGGCCTATCGACACAGAGTCGCGTGGTTAACAATATGGCTGCATCAGGTGGTGCATACGGTATGTACGCGTACACACCACGTTTTGTAGACTTCTACAACAACACCTTCAAGGGTTCTACCTATGGTGCATACTTGTACTCAACCACGTCAACGACCCTCAAGTCCAAGATGTGGAATGTTCAAAACAACATCTTTGTGGGTGGATCCAACTACGCGGTCTATGTGCCGACTATTCCAGATAGCATTATTGGATGGGACTACAACCTGTACAACACAGGTGGGGCTAACCTTGCGCGATGGGGGACAACCAATTACGCAACACTCGCCGCATGGCAAACTGCAAATACTGCCTACAATGCCAACTCAGATGATGGCCCTGTTACGTTCATGTCGTCAGAGGATCTGCACTTGATCACGGGTGGAAATGATATTGGCACTCCGATAGCTGGTATAACGGTTGATATCGATGGCGATAGCCGTTCAGCGACCACTCCGGATATGGGTGCAGATGAATACAGCCCTATAACAATTGATGCATTGAATGACAAACTGATAGGTGCTTCAGGTGGTTGTGGTGACTCAACGACCATGATTTATTCGGTCTTCCAGAACTTTGGCATCAGTGCAATCACAACGCTGCCAATAGAAGTGAAGGTGACTGACCCTGCTGGAATAGTCACGACCATGAACGCAACATACACAGGTTCATTGGCTCCATTCGCATATGACACGCTTTACATGGGATCAATCAACACATACAGTGGTGGGGTTTATGACTTCATCTCTTATACACAGTTAGTGAATGATGGACGTGGCAACAATGACACTATCGCAAAGACAGGAAGTTCATTCTTGCCGTATGAACCTGTTGTCACTGGTTTAGTTGATACAGTTTGTGTTGGTCAAGACTCTATAACACTTATGGCAGTCAATGTCCCTGGAACAACTTATGGTTGGTATGCTAGCGATACCAGCAGTTCTGTTCTTACCATGGGTGACTACCATACGGTGGCAACTTCGGGTCAGTCTAGCTATTGGGTTGGTTATTTGAATACAGCTGATTCTTTGGCTGGACCTATCCCTGGTGGTAATGGCCAATCGGGCAACATGTTCAACATCATTAACACTTCAGGAGCCCCCTTGAGTATCACAGGATTCTCTCAAGGACCGGGCTCTGGCGGAACAAGTGTGACGGGTGTTACGGTTCAGGTCTATAGCACACCGGGTGATTACACGACACAGTCTGCAGCCTCATGGTCTCCAGCTGGTACTGCAGTTACCAATCTCACTTCGGGTGCTGCTACAGGGTATTGCCCAGTGTCAGTGACAATACCTGCAGGTGCTACGTACGGTTTCTATGTGGGAATCACAACGGGAACTGTTCAGTACACCAATGGTAGTGGAACGCCGGGTTCAACGACATGGTTTAGCAATAATGACATGATTGTTACTGAAGGAAAAGGTGGTCCTTATCCTAATCCAACGTTCCAACCTCGTAATTGGAATGGAACGGTGCACTATGGCGCAGCTGGCTGCTCTAATATCAGAGCTGAAGTTGAGTTTGCAGTAAATTCTGACACGGCATTGGCAGTTGGTTCAGGTACTGAGATAGTTCCTGCTTCGGGCACCTATGACTTTGATGCCACTGGTTCATACGGTCAGACCTATGACTGGACCTTTGGTGATGGCAATGTTGGCTCAGGCTTGACGGTTCAGCATAGCTACCCGACGGCAGGTGTTTACACCGTCAGCTTGGTGGTTTATGACACCCTCTGTGGTTCAGCTGACAGCATCTCCTTCCAGGTAACCAGCCATGTTGGTCTGGATGAGAATGTCTTGGGTCAATTGATTCAAGCTTACCCGAACCCATCCAATGGCCAGTTGATGATTACCATCGATGGCATGAATGACTTCGAGGGCTTGCTTCAGGTTGTCAATGGCGTGGGCCAGGTGCTTGTTCAAGAAACGGTTGCCAAGCAATCTGGACTTGTATCCATACCGATGGACTTGAGAGATCTAGCGAAGGGTGTTTACACCATCCGTCTGGCTGGAGAAGCTGGAGAGAACAACCTTCGTGTTGTGCTTCAGTAAGCTTTAGTTTTTTAATTCAAGAAGCCCCCGGTTTGCGCCGGGGGCTTTTTTTATCTTGTGATCATGAAGATTGGAGACCATGGTGTCATCATTGACGGTGTAGAGCAAGGGAAAATTGTAGCCATTGATGGGGAAGCAGTAACGCTATCTGTTGATGACATGCTGTTGCAATTCCCTCAATCGAGTGTGATGTTGAAGCAGCCATTGGATTATGGAGAACTTCCCGCGCCAAATCTGACAGAAAAAACCAAGCAAGCCCCCAAGCCATCTAAAGACCCTGAATTGTACGTTATAGATTTGCATTTATCAGCTTTGCCTAGCTTGAATCAGGGGTTGGAGCCAATGGCACATCAGTTGGCCTGCTTGAAGCAATCTTTGCTGTTGGCCAGAAGATCAAATAGCCAAAGGGTGTTAATCAACCATGGTGTTGGGCAAGGAAAGCTGAAAGCTGCCATTGATCGTTTCCTTAAGCAGACAGGACAATGGCGTATTGTTTCCCGGCGTGAAGCATGGGGTTCAGAAGTGGTTTTCAGTCCAGACAATAGGAGTTGACGACAAAAGAGTACCTTTGCGCCGCGTATAGCTGGCCTTGTCGCTTCACGATTTATCATGAAGAGGAAAGTCCGGACATCACAGAGCACCGCGCTTCCTAACAGGAAGGCGGCACAGCCTTCGGGCTGGGTCGATAGATAGTGCCGCAGAAAGGTAGACCGCCATCGGCCTCGTACGAGTCGATTTGGTAAGGGTGAAAAGGTGAGGTAAGAGCTCACCAGTGGAGCAGGTAACTGCTTCAGCTAGGTAAACCTCGCGGGATGAAATGCCATGTAGGCTAGGGTTTGAGAACGGTTCGTTCGACCTGGCGGGTAGGCAGATAGAGCGTCATGGTGACATGCCGCCTAGAGGAATGACAGGGACACGCCGTGAGGCGTGAACAGAATCCGGCTTATACAGCTGTACGCTTTTTTAAATATTTTACCATGACCACTTTTTCAGATTTAGGCCTAGCAGAACCATTGGTTCAGGCCGTAACCGACTTAGGCTTCACCGAGGCCACACCCGTTCAAGCAAAAGCCATCCCCGAACTCCTCGAAGGAGGCAGGGACATGCTAGCCTTGGCACAAACAGGCACAGGCAAGACTGCCGCCTTTGGCCTTCCGATGTTACACCATTTAGTGGATGCGGGAGGAAACAAAAAACCCAAAGGGCTGATTCTTTCTCCAACCCGTGAGCTCTGTGTTCAGATTACAGGCGAAATGGAGAAGTATGCAGCGCACATGCCGCAAATTCGTATCATGGCTGCTTATGGCGGATCATCGGTAAGGGATCAGATTCAATCCTTGAAGCGAGGTGTAGACATAGTTGTTGCTACACCAGGGCGTTTGAAGGACTTGATTGCTCGACGTGCTATGGACTTAAGCCAGGTTGAAACCGTGGTTTTGGATGAGTCAGATGAGATGTTGAACATGGGTTTCTTGGATGATGTTCGTGAAATACTAGGTCAAGTGAGAGAGGATTCTGCCACATGGTTGTTTTCTGCCACATTGCCAAGAGAGATTGAGCGCATCATCAAAGACTTCATGGAGAATCCTTTGAAGGTGATGATCAGTGGCCGCAATGAAGCGACCACCTCCGTTGAACATAAATTATTCGTGACACATCGCGATCGTCGATACGCTGGATTGCGCCGTTTGCTTGATAGCGCGCCAGGTTTCTATGGCATGATCTTTTGTCCGACCAGGGTTGAAACAAGGGAATTGTCTGAACAACTCATTGGTGATGGCTACACCTCAGCTGCATTGCATGGTGAACTTTCTCAGCAACAGCGTGACTTGGTCATGCATGCATTCCGTAACAAGCAGATTCGTTACTTGGTTTGCACGGATGTTGCTGCAAGGGGTATTGATGTGCAAGACATCACCCATGTTGTCCACTTCAGGATGCCAAAGGATAAAGAAGTCTACACCCACCGTTCTGGTCGCACAGGTCGTGCTGGCAAGGTAGGTGAGTCATGGGCTCTGTTGACCCCGACTGAGTCAAGAAAAATCAACATTCTTGAGCGTCAAATCGGACGAAAAATTCCACAGCATGATTTCCCTTCACGCCAAGATGTGGTAACGGGTCAGTTGATTAATTTTGCTGATCGTGTTGTTAAACAGGACAAAGGCAAGGAAGTCATCGCACCATTCATTGAGACCGTTGTTCCTATGTTTAAGTCATTGAAGAAAGCGGAGATCATTGAGCATTTCTTATCTGCGGAATTTGAAACCCTTTTCCGTCACTATGCAGAGCATACCGATTTGGATCTAAATGCACCCGCTCAAGGCGGAAGAAAAGATCGTCCTGATCGCGGCGAAAGGGGTGAACGTGGCAACCATAGCAGAGGAGGTCGAGAAGATGAGCAACGATTCTGGATCAACTTAGGTGAGAAAGCTGGATTCTCTTGGCCCTTGCTTAAAGACTTTGTTCGTGAGTCAGCTGGATTGGGTGACTTTGATGTGCAAGGTGTGAATGTAGCCCCAGCTCATGGGTATTTCACAGTTCCAAAAACGGCAGTTGACAAAATCAAAGAAGAGATTGAAGGCGCTAAGTGGGAAGGTATTGAAATCAAGCTTGATGCTGTAGAGCATCATGTCGGCAGAGAATCTAGAGACAGAGATGGCGGCAACCGCAATCGCAGAGGCGGAGGCTACCGTGGCGGAAACCGCAGTGGTGGTGGCGGAAATCGTGGCGGCAGCGGTGGTTACCGTGGCGGTGGCGGAAATCGTGGCGGCGGCGGTGGTTACCGTGGCGGTGGCGGCGGCGGTGGTTACCGTGGCGGTGGAGGTAGTAGCCGCTACTAGCGCTTCAAGAGCAACGGTCACATAAATTATTCGAATACTACCTGACTGAGTTAATGAAACTCAGATAGGTAGCGTTCGCTTTCCAGGGCAGCCATGCAGCCAGTTCCTGCAGCCGTGACGGCCTGTCGGTAGACCTTGTCAGCCACGTCGCCTGCTGCAAAAACACCAGGTTTGTTGGTGGCTGTTTTGCCCAAGGTTGGAGTGAGGTAGCCCGTTTCGTCCATGTCAAGGATGCCCTTGAAGATGTCCGTGTTAGGCTTATGCCCAATGGCTACAAAGAAGCCGCTTGCGGCAATGTTTTCAATTTCGCCCGTCAGGGTGTTTTTTACTACAACCGTTTCAACTGATTGACCCCCCTGTATTTCAACGGTTTCAGTGTTCCACTTGATCTCAATGTTATTGGTGTTCAGTACACGGTTTTGCATGGCTTTCGATGCACGCATTTGATCACGTCGAACAAGTAGGGTAACCTTGGGACAGATTTTCGCTAGGTAGGTAGCTTCTTCAGCTGCTGTGTCTCCAGCTCCTACCACCACAACCTCTTGCCCTTTGTAAAAGAACCCATCACAGACAGCGCAGGCACTTACGCCAAAGCCCATGAACTTTTCCTCGGAAGGCAATCCCAAGTATTTTGCTGTTGCACCGGTTGATATGATGACAGTTTTTGCTTGAATCTTTGTCTCACCATCAATGGTTAGGGTGTGGTAGTCTCCTGCTTTGTTAGCAAAGTCAACTTCTGTGACCATTCCCCAACGCACATCAGTGCCAAACCTTTCTGCCTGCTTCTTGAGGTCATCCATCATGGCATTGCCATC
>DFSH01000041.1:7657-18428 GCA_002378565.1 Flavobacteriales bacterium UBA3442
CCTGCAGGTCCAGAGCCAATGATGAGGCAATCGTGTTGTTCCATGGGGACAAATGTAAAAGTCAAAGCATTGATGACAGCAATGAATCATTGCTTTTTCTCAACAGTCATAGCTTATATTTGCCGACCTTCATCGGGATGTAGCTCAGGTGGTAGAGTACACGCCTGGGGGGCGTGTGGTCGCAGGTTCAAGTCCTGTCATCCCGACACAGTAACTGAAAGACTTCCAAGAAATTGGAGGTCTTTTTTTAGCTTTAAATGGATTATTTATGCATCTATGTATTGTTTTTGTTTATTGTTTAATTACTTTTGTTAAACAAAAAAACATCTGGCATGGTATTAGTAAATAGTTCGCCCTTATAAATCTCACAAGACCTTCTGCATTTACTGCTAATAATAACGATGAAAAATCAAACTACTGAATCTTTTAAGGTGCTAAACTTTCTCAACATGAAAAACTGGCTTGCCATATTCAGCTTTCTACTAAGTGCGTCGATTACAGCACAGAATGTTACCATCAGTGGTTACATGCGAGATGCTGCCACCGGAGAAGAGCTAATTAGTGTTCCAATTGTCAACCAGGACCGCCAAGGAACGGTAACCAATGTCTACGGTTTCTACTCTCTTACGATTCCTGCAGGTCAACAAACCTTTACAGTTAGCTATATCGGTTACGAGACTATCATTAAGAAAATAAATCTCACTTCTAGCGAAACCTTCAACTTTGAAATGAAGGAATCTGCAAATCAATTGGTTGAGGTTCAGGTTACTGCAAAGAGGTTAGACGAAAACCTGAACAGTGCAGAAATGTCTACAACTCAGCTGACTTCTAAGCAAATTAAAGCCATTCCACAATTTTTAGGTGAATTTGATGTCATCAGATCTATAACGCTTCTTCCTGGTGTCACTACAGTTGGAGAAGGTGCAAGTGGGTTTAACGTTCGTGGTGGAAAAACAGATCAAAACTTGATTCTTTTAGACCAAGCTCCGGTATACAATAGTTCTCATATTTTCGGTTTTTTCTCAGTATTCAATGGTGATGCTGTTAGCGATTTGAAACTTTACAAGGGTGGAGTTCCAGCTGTATTTGGCGGTAGACTTTCATCAGTCTTGGACGTTCACCAGAAAGAAGGTAACACAAAAGAGTACGGTGGAACTATTGGTCTAGGCCTTCTATCTTCTCGCGTTATGTTTGAAGGGCCCTTAGTTAAAGACAAAGCAAGCTTTATGATAGCAGGCAGAAGGTCATATCAAGATTTGCTTCTTCGCTTGTCACCGGATGATGACATCAATACGATCGTTGCTAATTTTTACGACCTAAATGCAAAAGTGAATTACAAGTTCAATGACAAGAGCCGTTTATTTTTAAGTGCATATTATGGAAAGGATGCCTTTGGCGTTCCTGGACTTGTGCGTTTCAACTGGGGTAATTTAGGGTTGACTGGTCGATGGAATTACCTAATCAACGACAAACTGTTTTTGAATGTAAGTTCAATCTATTCAGATTATGATTATGCGATAGGATTTGACTTCCCAACGGCAAAAATTGATAATGTTGCATACATCAATAACCAATCAAATAAGGTAGCTTTCAGCTGGTTCCCTAATGCTAAGCACCAAGTCAACTTTGGCGCTGAAGCTACGGTTTATGATTTCGAGCCCTTCAGTGTAAGGGCTGATTTTATAGATAGCGCAATTGCAGATATTTCAATAGAACTGCAAAATGAATATGCAGTTGAACCATCTTTTTACATTGAAGACAACTGGAAGATAAACAACCGGTTAACTGTACGTGGTGGCTTGCGCTACAGCTCATTTTACAATATTGGCGCCCGTGATGTAGTCAACTATAACCCTACAAGTGCAGGTACTTATCGCAACGAAAGGATCATTGATACAACAAGCTATAGCAGCGGTGATATCATATCAGCATTTGAGGGGCTTCAAGGCATAGAGCCACGTTTAGCAATTAACTATAGAAGCTCTGAAAACAGTTCGGTGAAACTTAGTTATAACCGTATGCGCCAGTACATACACTTGATCTCAAACACAACCTCTTCGTTGCCAATTGACACTTGGAGACCAGCAGGACAATACATCAAACCCGGTACGGCTGATCAAGTTGCCATAGGTGTAAACCGAAATTTTAAAAATGGCGAATGGCAATTGAGCCTTGAGACCTACTACAAGAGCATGCGCGACCTGGTTGATTATAAAAACGGTGCGCAACCTACAGGTACAGATAACATCGAAGTTGATTTGATGACTGGTCGTGGGCGAAGCTATGGCTTAGAGGTTCAGTTAGACAAAAAGGTTGGTGCATTGACAGGTTGGATTGCTTATACTTTTAGTCGTTCAGAACTTCAAGTAGACATGGGTGCAACCCCTGATGAATGGATCAACTTTGGTCAATGGTATTCAGCTGCTCAAGATAAACCACATGATATTGCAGTGGTTGCAGCTTATGCGTGGAAACCAAACATTAGCTTCTCAGGGTCGTTGATTTATCAAACAGGTAAGCCATACACTTACCCTGAATCTAAGACTGATTTTGAGGGCATACTTTACCCATTCTCCTTAACAAGGAATAACAATAGAACACCAGCATATCATCGCTTGGACTTGAGTATGGACGTAAGAATACCTAACAAAAAAGACCGAAATTGGGAGGGGAGCTGGAATTTTGGTGTTTACAATGCCTATGCACGCAAGAATGCATTCAGCATCTTTTTTGAAGAGGTGGTTGACAATAACGGTAATGCAACTGGAGAGACAAAGGCTACACAGCTTAGCATTTTCGCAACAGCCATTCCATCCATAACATATAATTTAAACTTTTAATAGAACATGAAAAAAATTGCACTCATTGCGGCTACGGCCATTGCATTCACTTCATGTGAAACTGACGTTACAGATCGTGTTAGAACTGATGTTTATAATAGCTCATCTGCTGTTAGCATCAGCGGAGCTGTAACCAACGTAGATACTCTTGGTACTTATGTGGAATTAAAGTTAAGCAACCCATACTTAGACAATGGAGCGCTTCAGGGAATTGTAGGGGCAAGCATCCAACTGTTTGATGGTGACTCTTTAATGGGTGCATTGACAGAAGAAAGTGGCGGACGTTATGGGGAAGTAGCTTTTAAGAGCTTGCCATCTCACAGTTATCGCATAGAAGTAGTTATTCCACCAACCTATGGCGAAGCCTCAGGTGTGTGGGAAAGCACTTTAGATGAGTGCAAGGCACCATTCACATTGGTGTTTCCCCTGTTTCCCATCCTTGAAGGGGATAGCGTGTACTATGACTTCAATTTGGATGATACGGTAAATTACGCAGATGTAGATTCTGCATATTATAGCCCATACCAATTCTTTGACGACCCTGTAGGTAAAGGGAATGGTTACTGGGTAAAGTCATATGCTACGACTAAAATATATGCGCCCAATGGACAGGCAGGACCTTTTGATCCTCAACAGACAGAGGTAAGTTTACCCGCCAGTATCAATTTATACAATGACGATGAGTACATTGAGGGACAGCGGATTGCTAGATTAAACTTTATTGGTCCTCCCTATACGGTCTACAGGGATACGTTAATTAAAATTGTTTATGAGACACGAACGGCATCGCCTCAGCTATACAAATTCCTAGAAATCATGAGCGGGAACGTAAATAATGGTGGTTTGTTTAGTGTGCCTTACAGCCCGCAAATTGGTAATATTAGAAGGCAAGATGACACAACGGTATTTGGACTTGGTTATTTTTATGCAACCTCGGTTAGATTTGATAGCATAACCATGTCTCACCCATTCTAATGAAAAAATACATTCTCGGGTCACTGCTATTTTTTTCCATTATTCAATGCCAATCTCAAACAATTGCTAAAATGTCTGATTTCAAGCCTGAAATAGTTAAAGATGAATCTCAATGGCTCAAGGAGTTAGGTCCTGAAAAATTT
Source organism: Flavobacteriales bacterium UBA3442 (assembly GCA_002378565.1). Taxonomy (GTDB): domain Bacteria; phylum Bacteroidota; class Bacteroidia; order Flavobacteriales; family Schleiferiaceae; genus TMED14. Next base: position 11,616 of record DFSH01000041.1, read on the forward strand.
AGGATTCTTCGTCAAAAAGGAACAGAATATCCTGGTACTGGCGAGTTTGATCAACACGTCAAACGAGGGATTTATAGCTGTTCCGGCTGTGGCACTGAATTGTTTGAATCCTCATCAAAATTTGATGCCCATTGTGGGTGGCCCAGCTTTGATAAAGAGGTTAGAGAAGGGGCCATAACAGAAATACGTGACGTCAGTGGTGGAATGGTCAGAACGGAGATACTGTGCACCAAATGCGGCGGACACCTCGGGCATGTGTTTGATGATGGGCCAACAGAAACGAAACTAAGGTATTGCGTTAACAGCCTAAGCCTAAGCTTTGACCCTGAAGAAAAATAACACATGACCGTGGCTTAGTCATGCTAGCTCCTGTGAAGCGGTGAGCATCTGTTATTCATGAAGGTTGAGTGCCGCAATGAAACCGAAAAGTCTGGCACAAAAAAAGACCCCTACCGAAGCAGGGGTCCCATCGATGATGCCAAGTAGTAGGCAAAGTGTATGTTACTAGTCTTCTACTTTTGTTAATTCTCTTTTTGTTTGGTGCCAAGAGATTAGCTTTCCATTTTCAATTTGATACCACTCTTCGTATACGCCACTTGTACCCGTGAACCGTGCATTCACATATTCTCCTCTTGGCTTATCAGTGCCGGTTGGTTTAACAGAAAAAGCGTAATTAATAGTCCATCCCCATTCTTCTCCATTCTGAACAACAGATTCTTGATAATCAGCTTCTATCATGTCAGCAAAAGCTTGTCCGCCAATTAAAACTTCACCGTTTTCTCTAACTAATTCTGCGTCTTCAGCAACCAGGGATTTAATTACATCATAATCTCTAGCCTGCCAAGCTTGATCAATGGTTAAAAATACGTCAACTGATTCTTGACTTCCCATTGTAACGAGTTCTCCCTCAGTTGATGTAAAGCCATTTGATGGAGCTTCAGCGGTTTGACAGCATTCAGAGCAAGAAGCAAAGGCAAAAGTGAGAATGAATAAAAGAAGGTAATTTTTCATGTATGTGATTTTAAGATAGTGGCACTAAGGTAGTAAAACTCAGGTATGCTAAAGTGTGATACTATGCAGGTATCATGAACAGGAGGCATTGATAAGGGGGCACTTCACCTTATGGTTGCAGGTTTACGTCTGCAAGATTATTGTTGATTGCTGCCTTCTGGTCCGCTTAGCACGATGACACGACCAAACACTCCAACCGTTACAAGAGGATCAACATCATCTAGCTGAATGAGGGCATCTTCTGCATTCAAGTCATTGCTTGCGACACTAAATAGCCCATAATCTGAATAGGTCATCTGATAATTCAGCGCAGAACCAATCAATTGTTCCAGGATATTTGTTCCCATGAGGCTTTTGCGATAACTGCGGTGATCTGCTTCTGAGGGATTGGAGATGAATGCCAATCCGCAGGCAGCAAGTAAAATAAGTAAAGAGATATGCTTGTTCTTCATGATATGTCGGTTAAGAAGGCAAAGGTACAGGTTTCATTTTTCAGATAAATGATCGATACATGTTCAAACAAGTAAAATGCATGAACTTTAACTACGTAAAAATCAATAATATAATTAGTAATAAAAAAAAATAACTTAGTTATTAACAAACCTATGAACAATGAAAAAAAAGGCTACATTTATCAAACACAAACAGCAGATGGTATTGATCAACTGCTGGCTTTTCAGAGCGAAAGGGATGAAGAGTGTGGATCGGGTTACCAACGAAATTGTGGCAACACAAGGACAAGGTAACACTTGAAGAAACATCTTTTAGATGTGATTCAGGGCCGACGATTGAGGGATCAGATGCTTTAATTAGTGACTGTTCGATGACCAACTGCAAGGGAAGTCATGATCGCAAGATACTCAGTTGAAGAACATGAGGCAGAAAGCATGCAAGTGCGGAAAGCCTGAGACAGAGGAAGTCGCAAGATGGAACCCGTTTTTTCTTCGGAATCATGTTCATTGAATGTTGAATGACCGCGTAAGTAGCCGTTCAAGTTTGTAAGCCGAAAGGCATGCAAGGAACCTGAAAGGGTTCATTCAAACAGAAGTTAGGAAGCTGTATCACCTCGGTGAGATGGCAACTGAGAAGCCTTTGAAAGAAGTGTTTCTTGCTCGCAAGAGTTGACTTCGAAGGAATGGGGTTGTTGAGACGCAAGTTTACACAACCAGGCTGAAGGACTTAGGTGCTGAAGCTACCTGAAAAGGCTACTCCTGTTGTTGTGATCACTCATGAGGTCGTGGAAGGTCCAACACAAACGATACAGTCATTGCCAGGTCTTGGAATAGAGGCCAGTGAGCTCGCAAGAGTAAGCCGTAATGAAGGTGTCAAACTCAGATTGTACGAGAGGTGAAACAGACTCTAAAGTACTCGAGCAATTGAGGAAATACTATCTGAAGACAGCTCTACGGAGTGCTACGAAAGTGGGAAGGCGAATGCTACGGCATTCGCCTTTGTCATTTTCAGGCGTCAAGGTCAAGCAATGTCAGTGCTTCCTTTGCAACCATTGGGGCCAATGCCAGGCCCATGCCACCTAGTCGACATGCCACAACCACACCTTGATCCATCACTTGTATGATGGGGGTTTTCTCTCCTTGTTCACCAAAAGCCATGCTGCCAGCCCACCGATGGCTGACTGCGATGGCATTGTTAGGAAATAGCTGATGGTTGAGGTAGTCATCTAAATGCCCTTGGATGTTTGCAGTCACCTGGGTTGATGTGCTGTTTTCTTCTGATTGGAACAGGTTTCGCCCGCCACCGAGGATGAGTCGTCCTTGCCACTGCTTGAAGTACATGAAACCTTTGTCTGCATGGTAAATGCCGGGGTATGGCATGTTGTCAATGACTTCAGTCATCAGCAGCTGTCCTCGAGCAGCTACCACATTCAATGAAGGGAATAGCTGCTTGCTTCCGGCATTGCTTGCAATGACTACTTTTTTTGCATGAATCGGATGATTGCTATCGGAGATGTTCCAGCCCTTGTCATCTTGAAGCCATTCAGCCTTAGGTGGGCAGGTGAAGTTGTCAAGGAATGCAACACCGCCTTGAAGCAATTGATTAATCAGGGCCTTTCTCAACTTACCTGGATGCAAGCTGCCCTCACCTTGAATGCGAATGGCATGGTGAAAAGACCCAGGCGCTTGCGCAGTGTGGTAGCAGGCTCGACCAACCAAGTCATTGAGAGACTCAATGGCGTCACAGGCTTGATGGTAAGCAGCGGTCTCTTGGTTGGTGAAAACTTCCATGCCATCGCAAGCATGGTAGTCCATGGCTTGAGCGCCCACCTTTTGATTCCAATAGTTTAATCCTTCCTGCCTTTGGTGTACGCGTTTAATGGCTTGATTTTTCCCATGGTTTTTGATGTCATCCAGGAGCTCAGTGGGGGAGCCAAAGCAAGCAAACCCAGCATTGCGTGTGCTGGCTAAGGTCTGATTGATGGGGAGTTGATCCACCACAATGATTTTCATCGAAGGGTTGTGGTGCATGGCCCTTAGTGCAACAGACAGCCCAGTTAATCCTGTTCCAACAATGAACAAATCAACCTTTCGGGGTCGATTACTGGCATGTTTGGTGAGCGAAAGTTCCATGTCCATTTCCCAGAAAGAAGGGGAGATGGGCTTGCGATGAGGGAGGGGATTGGGCATAAAAAAAGGACCGGATAAGCAGGTTGCTCAACCGGTCCTTAAAGTTAAGTCTTTCAGGGATTACTCAACACCATGCATCAAGCTGTTGAGTGGCTTGCGCAATAGGGCAATGAAGATGGCAAAGGCAACCAATGCAAAGCCAATGGTTGAGAATATTTCTGTGTATTTAATCAAGCCTTCCTCCAAGCTCAAGACTTCACCAGACTCACCGCCTGTGAAGGTGGCAATGTAACCTGCTGCATAGTTGGCCATTGCAAAGCTGAGGAACCAGCCACCCATGGCTGTTCCAGCAATGGATTTTGGCGACAACTTGGTCACCATGGATAGACCAATGGGACTCAAGAATAGTTCACCCGTTGTGTGAAGCATATAAAGGAAAACCAATGTCAACAATGGCACCTTGAAATCTTCTGCAAACTCAAGGCCAATCAAGGTCACAAGGAAACCTAATCCCAATTGGAAAATACCATAGGCAAACTTCATAGGGATGCTTGGGTTTTTGCCAATCTTGCTCAACTTCACCCACATGGCAGAGAAAATCACGCCAAAAATGATGATGAAGAAGGGGTTAAAGAACTGGGTGTTGGACGCGGGCATTTCCCAGCCTCCAACAAAGCGATCCACGTTGCGGTCAGCAAAGAGGGTCAATGAGGTGCCAGCCTGCTCAAATGCTGCCCAGAATACGGTGTTGATCAACATAAATATCACCAAGGCAATCATGCGATCTCGCCAGATGTGACCTTCTTTGATGCCAGCCTTGATCAGGCTAACAGCAACACCAATGAATAGGGCGATAAGTAAGATGGTCATCAAAGGGAAGTCCCATGCGTCTGCACCTTCACCAATCGTGAAGGTATTTTTGCGAATTAACAGGGTAGCTAAGGGGATCAAAGCCAATGAACCCAGCATCACCGCTTGGTACTTGCGAAAGGGCCCAACACGCTCCATGCCTTCTTCAGTCACTTCCAATCCAGCTGCATTTTTGTATTTGTCACGTCCCGACCAGAAAATAAAGAGGCCAAGCAACATGCCAATACCAGCAAGGGCAAAACCTTTGTCAAAGCCGTAGGTCTCACCAACATAGGCCACGACAGTGGTTGCCAACAGGGCACCAATGTTGATGCCAATGTAAAAGATGGTAAAGCCAGAATCTCGGCGAGGGTCATCGTCCTGGTAGAGCTTGCCGACAATGGTTGAAATGTTTGCCTTGAAGTACCCATTACCTAAAATCAAAGCACCCATGCCGTAGACCAGAAAGGATTCACCGCCACCAATGATCAAAAACTCACCAATGACCATCAAGATGGCACCGACAAGAATGGCCATTCGGTAACCGAGGTACCGGTCAGCTAATCGACCGCCCAATACCGGTGCGGCATAGATCAATGCGGTGTAAGCACCATAAAGTAGGCTGGCCTCTGCATCACCCATCAACAAGGATTTGGTGAGGTATAGAACCAAAAGCACTCGCATGCCATAGTAGCACGTTCGCTCCCACATTTCTGAAAAGAACAAGGTCATGAGACCCTTAGGGTGGCCCAAGAAGCCGTTTTCTGTATTTGTTGACATGGTGTTGATTTAAGTGATTTGTGAGCTTGTCAAGCCTGAAGGGCCCGAAGATAGGTTTTTAAACCAATCATAAGTAGTCGTGAATGAATTTTGTGATTTTGGTGAACAAGTGAATGCGGGTCATCCCGCCATAGATGCCATGGTTTTTGTCAGGGTAGACCATGTAATCGAAGTCCTTGTTGCTTTGAATCAGTGCCTCAGCAAGGCGCATGCTGTTTTGCACATGCACATTGTCATCACCGGTGCCATGCACCAGCAAGAATTTACCTTCCAACTTGTCTGCATGACCGAGTGGGCACCAGGCATCGTAGTTGTCGCTGTTTTCTTGGGGTGTTCGCATGTAGCGCTCCGTGTAGATGTTGTCATAGAAGCGCCAGTTGCTAACAGGGGCAACAGCAACAGCCATGGAGAAAACATCAGCGCCACGGAACAGGCAGTTGGCAGACATGAATCCACCGTAACTCCATCCCCAAATACCGATGCGACCCCCATCAATGTTGGGATGATTAGCTAGGGTTTGCGCAGCAGCAATCTGATCCTCTACTTCAAGCTTACCTAAGTTCAAATACGTGGATTTGGTGAAATCCCTGCCTTGAGCACCTGTTCCGCGTCCATCCACGCAAACAATCCAATAACCTTCAGCAGCCAATGATTGGTACCAGAAATCGTTCAAGCCACCGAAGCGATCAGTGACCTGTTGCGAGCCGGGACCGCTGTATTGGAACATTAGTACAGGGTATTGCTTGCTTGAGTCGAAGTGCAAAGGCTTTATTTCCCATGCTGGAAGATTTTGCCCATTCGCAGCTTCCATGGTAAAGAAGGTCTTGGGTGAACGTTGGAATCCCGCCATGGTGGCTTTGAGTTTTGCATTGTCCTCAAGCACCCTCAGGGTCTTGCCCTTGCTGTCGTGCAGAGAAACTGTGGAGGGGTTATTGGCATCTGAATGGGTGAGGATGAATCGGTCAAAGGTGCTTGAAAAAGAGGCACTGTTCCACCCGGGTTGATTGCTGATTTTCACAGCCTTGCCACCGCCCAAGCGCACGCGGTAGACTTCGCGTTGAGAAGGCGTGACAGCACCGGCTTGGTAGTATACATGGCCCCGCTTGGCGTCCACGCCGTACATGCTGCTTACCTCATAATTGCCCTTGGTTAATGCCTTGTTTCGCTTGCCATTTGCACTGTAGAGGTAGAGGTGGTTGAACCCACTTCGCTCAGAGGTCCAAAGGAATCGGCCATCCGCCAAGAACGTGAGATTGTGGTCTGCCCCTGTGTAGGCGGCATCGGTTTCCGTTAGCAGTAGCGATGACGACCAACGGTCGTCCTCCATAGCGAAGGCGTTAAGCCACAGGCTGTCTTGATGGCGATTCATTGTGGTGATGATGAGCTCATTCAATGGTGACCATGTCATCCTTGGGATGTATTCATAGGTTAAATCCGTTGTCACCTCAGTCGACTGACTCGTTTGACGATCATAGACCTTGATCATGACTTGAGAGTTGTCATCACCCGCCTTGGGGTATTTGAAGGTGTAGGGGTAGGGGTAGTTGCCTTGCCCGTAAATATCCATGGAAAAGGAAGCGACCTCGGACTC
>DFSH01000026.1 GCA_002378565.1 Flavobacteriales bacterium UBA3442
ACCTGATATGGCATCGATTGACGACATCACTGCAGACATTGTTGAGGACTTTGAGGTCTTTGACAACTGGATGGACAAGTATGAGTTCATCATTGACATGAGCAAGTCCCTTGCCCCGATGCCTGCAGAGAAAAAACAAGACATCAACTTGATCAAGGGCTGTCAATCACAAGTATGGCTTGATGTGCAGCTGGATGACAAGGGCTTGATGCTTTGCCATGCTGATGCGGACGCCATCATCACCAAGGGCATGATTGCCTTGCTGCTGAAACCCGTTCAAGGCCAGAAGCCTGCCGATGTGGCCGCATGCACCTACGATTTTCTCACAACAATAGGCCTGAGTCAGCACCTGTCGCCCACCCGGGCCAATGGTTTGCTGAGCATGGTCAAACAAATCCGGATGTATGGCATTGCCATGCAAGCCACCTCCTGACCATGAAAGACGAACAAATGCAAAGCCTTGGTGATCAAACCATTGATGTGCTAAAAAACATCTTTGACCCAGAAATACCTGTGGATATTTACCAATTAGGGCTGATCTATGATGTGCAAGTATCTGAGGATGCTGACATCCATATTTTGATGACCCTCACCTCGCCTAACTGCCCCGTGGCAGAGTCCATGCCTGAGGAGGTGAAACAGCGAGTTGCCAGCCTGCCTGACGCTAAAGAGGTAGAGGTAGAGATCACCTTTGATCCCCCGTGGACCAAGGACATGATGAGTGAGGAAGCCCGCCTTGAATTAGGCATGTTATAAAGACACCATGGCAGAAGAAATCATCAATCGCATCGCTCAATCAAACCTCATGGTCTTTGACTTAGAGGAACTGTGGCCTGTTGGTGGCCTGCAAGTCTTTGCTTTATCCCCCCTGGCAACCGATGGCCTTTTTCGCGAAAAAGCGGTTCGCCAATCCCTGGATGACATGGATTTGTCCGCTTATGCGGGCCAAGTGGTCTGCATTGAGGGGGCTCAGGACTACATTGTTCCCCAGTGGCTCTGGCCCATGCTGTCTCATGCCTTGGCTCATGCCAAATTCATTGGCGAGGGCGCAGATGTCATGAGTCAGTACTACACCCATGCCCTGCAAGCCATGGAGCTCAGCCCCTACCAGGACAAAAAGGTTCTGCTCAAGGGATGTGCCGCGGTGGCGGTGCCACCCTCTGCCTACCTGCAAGCCGCTGCTCAATTAGAAGGCGTAGCCAGCAAGTTGATGTATGGCGAGGCCTGCTCCAATGTGCCAATTTTCAAGGCGCTGGCCAAAGGGAAATAGGTGCAAATAGGTTGATTTGCATGACCTTGAGGTGAGCCTTACCTTCGCCCCCTTATGAAAAGAATCATTGCCACCCTCCTCGTAGCTATCATGCTCGTCCCCACAGCTTCCCTCACTGCAGGTGAAGGCATGTGGATTCCGCTTCTCATGAAGAAGCTCAACTACAAAGACATGCGAAAAGCTGGTCTCAAGCTGTCGGTGAAAGACATGTACTCGGTTAACCACGGCAGCCTCAAGGATGCAATTGTTTCGCTTAACGGCGGCAGCTGCACAGCTGAAATCATTTCCTCAAAAGGTCTCCTACTCACTAACCACCACTGTGGTTTTGATGCCATTCGCAGCCACTCAACAGTGGAGGACAATTACTTGGAGGATGGTTTTTGGGCCATGAACATGAGTGAAGAATTGCCCAATCCCGGCATGTTTGTCTCCTTTTTGATTCGCATGGAAGATGTGACCAAGGAGATCAACAAGGTTCTCACCGATGACATGTCTGAATCAGAGCGTTCCAAGGCAGCTTCAGCTGCGTCGAAGGCCTTGATTGAAGAGGCAACCAAAGACACGGATTACCGTGCCGATGTGGAGACCTTCTACCACGGGAATGAGTTTTACCTCTTTGTTTATCAGCGTTACACAGATATTCGCATGGTGGGAGCTCCCCCCAGCAGCATTGGCAAATTCGGTGGTGACACCGACAACTGGATGTGGCCTCGTCACACCGGTGATTTCTCCATGTTCCGCGTGTACGCTGACAAAAAGAACCAACCTGCCGACTACAGTGCTGACAATGTGCCTTTGAAGCCTAAGCATCACTTGCCCGTGAGCTTGAAAGGTGTGGAAGATGGTGACTTTGCCATGGTCTGGGGTTACCCGGGAAGCACCGATCGCTACCTCTCTTCTTGGGGCGTGGAGCAGGCTGTAGACCTGCACAACCCGACAGTGGTTGACATCCGTGCCGCTAAATTGGCCGTCCTACGCAAGTACATGAATGCTGATGAGACTGTGAAGATCCAGCTGGCATCAAGCTACGCCCGGACAGCCAACTACTGGAAGTACTATATCGGTCAGACAGAGCAATTGGTCAACAACAACGTGCACAGCAAAAAGACGGCTCTTGAAGCAGACTTCACTATGTGGGTCAATGCAAAGCCTGCCCGTCAGGCAAAATATGGTGAGACCCTCAAGCTGATGGAAGACTACTATGCCGCCACTGACAAGGGCGTTAAGAACAATGTCTATTTGATGGAGGCTGTGGTTCGTGGCCCATCCGCCGCACTGTTTGCTTACCGCATGGCATCTGCCCTGAAGCGAGGCATAAGCGATCAAGCGATGATGGATCGCATGTCGCGTGCTTTGAAAGACCAGGCAACTGAGCATTTCTCCACCTTCCACGCAGAGTCTGACAGAGACCTCATGGCCGTCCTATGGGAGATGTACGCCAACAACGTGCCCCGTGACCAGCTGCCTGCATTTATTTCAGATGTAGCAGCCTCAGGTGAAGGCTTCATCAATTTTGCAGATGTTATTTATGAAGAAAGCATTTTCATGTCAGAGGAACGCTTTACGGAATTCCTTGCATCCCCAGACAGCGCCATTTTAGCGGACGACCCCTTGACGAAAGTTGCAGACGGATTCCGCGAGGCATACTTTGGTTCTCGCGATGAGGCTTTGGAAAACAGCCAAGCAAGGGCTTACCGCCTGTGGACCGCTGGCGTTCGTGAGATGATGCCTGACCACAATTGGTCAGCAGATGCCAACAGCACCATGCGCATGACGTATGGCCATGTGGGGTCTTATGTGCCAAAGGACGGCGTCATCTACAATCACTACACAACACTGGAAGGTGTCATGGAAAAGGAAGATCCAAACAATCCAGAGTTTGTGGTGCCCCCTCGTTTGAAGGAATTGTACAACGCGAAGGACTACGGTCGCTACGCCGATAAAAATGGTAACCTGCCTATCGGTGTCATTTCTGGCAATGACATCACGGGTGGCAACTCGGGTTCCCCATTGATCAACGCTAAGGGCGAGCTGATTGGCTGTGCCTTTGACGGCAACTGGGAGTCTATGAGTGGTGACATTTTCTTTGAGGACGAGCTGCAGCGCTGCATTTCTGTAGACGTTCGCTACATCCTATTTGTGATTGACAAGTACGCCGGTGCCGGTCACTTGGTTGATGAGATGACTTTGCGGTAGACCGACGAAGCCATAGCGCTGGATGGCATCATTCATGAGTCAGTTGAGCCAGTTTTATTGCCCCCAGGGATATAGATCTGTTTGAGGGCTTAACCCTTGAGCTTGTCAAGTGCAGACTGCAAGGCGGCTTTGTCTTTGAACTGAAGCACAATGGAGCCATTGCCTTTAGCTGACATGGTGACCTTAGCCTGAAGGCCTAGGGCAGATTCAAAAACTTTAGCGGCTTTGAGGTTGTTCTTGGGTTTTGCAGAGACTTGCTTGCTAGAACTACCCTTGCTTTTCACAGCGGACTCCATTTGTCGCACGCTCCAGTCACCTTTCAAGCAAGCCAGGTACAAGGCCTCTTGCACAGTTGAGTCATTCAAGCCAACCAAGGCACGCGCATGCCCCATGCTGATGGCGCGATCTCGTAACCCGGCTTGAACCAAGGAGGGAAGCTTCATCAGCCCTAAGTGGTTGGCCACCGAGGAGCGGTTCACCCCAACCCTTTCCGACACGCGTTGCTGGGTCAAATCACAGTCATCCATCAAGCGCTGGTAGGACAATGCCACCTCAATGGGGTCAAGGTTTTGCCGTTGAATGTTTTCCACCAAAGCCATTTCCAAGACAGCTTGGTCATCCGCAAAGCGGACGTAGACCGGAAGTTGTTTGAGGCCAGCACGCTTGGCTGCACGGTAACGTCGTTCGCCAGAGATGATCTGGTAGGCGCCGGGCTCCATCTGTCTGACGGTGATAGGCTGAACCAGCCCAACGGATTGAATCGAAGCGGTCAATGCCTGCAGCCCTTCTTCTGAAAAAACAGTGCGGGGTTGATCGGGGTTAGCAGCAATCTGTGTGACGTCAACCATGAAGACTCCACCAGCCAAAGCTTTTGCTTTCGGATCTTTTGCAGAGGTCACTGTGTGGTCTTTGAGCAAGGCTGAAAGACCTCTTCCCATAGCGGGTTTCCTGATTGACATAGGCCAAATATCGGCAATATCACTGGCTTTCCAAGGCCTTATTGAAGGATTTATCCAAGGGATATCACCCATCGCTAAATGGATAATCTGTTGGCTTTGATGGGCATCTACCGGGAGGTAAATCTCTGCTCGGCATCAATTGCCTGCAAGCATTTGAGCATGGAAAGGTTGCCTTGTGAGAACGTACATTTGCGTCCCATGAAGGACCTCAGAAATTTTTGCATCATTGCGCACATTGACCACGGTAAAAGCACCCTGGCTGATCGCTTGTTGGATGTCACATCAGCGGTGACTGTTCGTGAGCAAAAAGCCCAGTTGCTTGACTCCATGGACTTGGAGCGTGAGCGGGGGATCACCATCAAGAGTCATGCGATTCAGATGGACTACAGCAATGACAAAGGAACCTACAGGATCAATTTGATTGATACCCCGGGGCATGTTGACTTCAGCTATGAAGTGAGTCGATCAATTTCTGCCTGTGAGGGTGCCTTGCTGGTTGTTGACGCAGCACAAGGCATTCAGGCGCAGACCATTTCAAACTTGTACCTGGCCATTGAGCATGATCTGGAAATCATTCCCGTGATGAACAAGGTGGATTTGCCTTCAGCTAACCCGGAGGAAGTGGCTGATCAGATCATCGATTTGCTTGGCTGTAAGCGCGAAGACATCCTGTCTGTCAGCGCAAAAACGGGCGAAGGGGTTCAGGCCTTGTTGGACAACATTGTGGACAAGGTGCCGGCGCCCAAAGGTGACCCTGACGCGCCACTGCAGGCATTGATTTTTGATTCCGTGTACAACTCCTACCGGGGCATTGAAGGCGTTTTCCGCATCATCAATGGCACTTTGAAAAAAGGCCAAAAGGTGAAGTTTATGGCCACGGAGAAAACCTATTTTGCTGATGAAATTGGTGTGCTTCGCTTGGAAAAGGATCCGGTTGATGTCATGAGTGCAGGAGATGTAGGCTACATCATATCGGGCATCAAGGAAGCAAAAGAAGTGAAAGTAGGTGACACGATCACCACGGTGGAAGGTGGCGCGACAGAGGCCATTTCAGGCTTCGAAGAAGTGAAGCCTATGGTCTTTGCAGGTATCTACCCGGTGGTGACAGAAGAATTTGAAGAACTTCGTGCATCCCTTGAGAAATTGCAGCTCAACGATGCAAGTTTGACCTTTGAAGCAGAAACCTCTGCAGCATTAGGCTTTGGTTTTCGCTGTGGATTCTTAGGGATGCTTCACATGGAGATCATTCAAGAGCGATTGGAGCGAGAATTTGGCATGTCCTGCATCACCACGGTTCCCAATGTGTCTTACCACGCCTACAGCAAAAAAAACCCCGACACCCTGGTGCTGGTGAACAACCCCACCGATTACCCAGATCCATCAGCCTTGGACCATCTTGAAGAGCCCTTCATCAAGGCGCAGATCATCACCAAGAACGACTATGTTGGCGCAGTGATGAAACTCTGCATTGACAAGCGTGGCACCATCACAGGGCAAAATTATTTGACCCAAGATCGCGTGGAGTTGAGCTTTGAGTTGCCCCTGGCAGAAATTGTCTTTGGCTTCTATGACCGATTGAAAACCATTTCACGGGGTTATGCCTCCTTTGACTACCACCCCGTTGGCTACAGGCCCTCGAATTTGGTGAAGGTGGATGTGCTTCTCAATGGTGATCCCATCGACGCCTTGTCTGCATTGATTCACAAAAGCAGGTCCCATGACATTGGCAAAAGGCTCTGTATCAAACTCAAAGAACTCATCCCTCGCATGCAGTTTGTGATCGCCATACAGGCAGCCATTGGCGCAAAAATTATTGCCAGGGAAACCTTATCAGCCTTAAGAAAAGACGTCACGGCCAAATGCTATGGTGGTGACATTTCCAGAAAACGCAAGTTGTTGGAAAAGCAGAAGAAAGGTAAGAAGCGCATGCGTCAGCTGGGCAACGTAGAGGTGCCTCAGCAAGCCTTTTTAGCCGTGCTAAAACTTAACGACTAAAGGGCTTTTGCGATTTGTGTTTTAGCACATGGCTGAAAAACAATTGTGACCTAAATTTGCGCTCCCATTGATGCCCTATCGTCTAATTGGCAGGACAGCGGTTTTTGGTACCGTCAGTCAAGGTTCGAGTCCTTGTGGGGCAACCATCAATGAAAGCCGTGCGAAAGCACGGCTTTTTTTATGCGTCAATGTTTGCCACGCAACGCTGCTTGGTAATCGGGCGGATCCAACGTGGCCTTGTACCCCTCAGGGAAATGCAGCTTGAGAAAGACCTTTTCATAGGTAGACTGGCTCATGCTGTCATGGTGAATGATGCCAGCCATGTACTGCCAGTTTTGAAAGACGCTCAAGGCAATGAGCAGGACCAAGCCCCCGCGCGCAAGGCGTTTGGCATGAATCGGCCAAGCCTCCATCGATGACAATGCATGGGCTAAAGGGATGGCCAACAAGGGGTAGCAGTCAATCAAGGGTCTTGCCCCAAATGAGCCGCCATACCACCAGCACCACCAGCTGAAGGTGATGAACACAAACAGACTGAGGCCTACCAGCAGTGTCTTTGCACCCAGCTTATCATGGCGACGCATGCGCCACAAGCCAAGCAAGGGAAGTGCCATCAGGGGGCTGTAAAGAAGCCAGCCTTTGCGAAAAGAAAAGAGGCCATTCCACAATTGCGGGTCGGTAAAAAAGAAGCCTTCTTCCCCGTAAGAATAGACCAGCCAGTGACCGGTGTTGTGATGCCAGAAAAGGAGTTGGGGCAAGATCGCAAGGCAGGCAGCCACGACCAGGAGAAACCACTGCTTGACAGAGGGCAATCGGCCTTTGGGCAATTGCCAAGCCAGGAGAATCAAGATGAGGATCAGGTTGACAGGCCTGATAAGCACCATCAAGCCTGCGGCAAAACCCATCCCCGCTAACCAAGCGGAGGTTTGTCCTTTGCTGTTGTCATGGAATCGGTCAATGCCATGCATCAGCCCCGCCAGAAGGCAGAAGCTGAAAGCATGCCCCATGGCAGATCTGAATGTGCTGTAGTATAGCAAATTGCTGCCAAGGAAAAGGATGACAAGGGCAAAGGATGTGACGGTTTGGGAAAAGCGTCGGCTGAGAATCCGCATCAAAAACCACAGCCCCAGCATGGCAAAAGTCAGCCCAGCAAAACCGATGGCAAACTGGTAAGGGAGGCTGTAGCCATCAGCTGGCCATTGATCTGTTGCGCTGGCCACACCATGTGCTAGCGCAAAGAAAGGGCTGTACAGGATGGCCAGGCCTCCAGACATTTTGATGAAATGCCCCCCGTCGTCATGCTTGAAAATTTGCGTTGCCCGGGCGCCAGGTTCTGCCAACCAATCCCCCTTGAGCTCCATGTCATCATGGATGAATAGGGCGGGCAAGTAAACATAGTAGTCCGACACGTCCCATGCGATGACTTGGTTTCGCTTGCCCCGGGTCTCCTTGTAGCGCGATTGGCTGATGAAGGTGAACAGGGCAATGACGCAAAGAAGTAGCCAAGTGAATCTGGCAGTGTTGATCGCTTGCATGGCCATAAAGGTGCTAATTTTATCCCATGACCTGGACCAAAACACCCATTTTTTTATTCATGCTGATGCTTGTGTTGGCCTGCCGGCCTCGCGAGAAGCCCATTGAGCTGCCCTTTCATGTTGACTACGGTGCTTATGGCTTGGATTTCAGTTCAGACTTCTACGCTACAGGGATTGGGTCCACAGGTGCAACAGACATTTTTGAGGCATCTGGCGGGGTGGCCGTTTCAGGCATGCCCCAGGGTTTATGGACGATCAATGACAGCGGGGACTCAAGCAACATCTACTTGATCAATGCCCTGACAGGGAAAACCTTGCTTCGGATGGCCTTGTCTGGTTTGTCTGCCGTGGACTGGGAGGACATGGCACATCACACCGACTCTACAGGACAGCGTTGGCTGGTTGTGGCGGACATGGGTGACAACAACGCCATGCGTTCATCCGTTCAACTCTACGCCTTTCACGAACCAACGTGGTCTGGCCTTGACACCACCGGTGGATGGACCAACCATGTACCCCTGGGATTGAAAATCTGGGACTTTGTCTACCCTGGTGGGGCTCGCGATGCAGAGGCCTTGTTTGTGGATCCCTTGACGGGCCAACCCTGCATCATCACCAAGCGAGAGGCCCGCAACGAGTTACACATGCTGCCTGCCTCACCTTCAGGGGGGGTGGATAGCACCACCTTCATTGGCAGCTTCCCGTTTTCTTCTAGCACTGCAGCAGATTGCGCAGCCCTTGCTGGTCATGGCATGCCAATCATCGTGAAGAGTTACCAGCACATTTGGCTGTGGGAACGCAGCGATGACATGTCCGTGGTTGAAGCCATGATCAAGACCCCAGTTCGCTTGCCCTACACGCAAGAAAGCCAGGGTGAAGCCTTGTGGTGGACCTTGGATGGTGGTTATGCCACGTTGTCAGAATCACCGATGGGCATGCCTGCTCAGGTGTGGGTGTATGACCGCAAATGAATCGGAATCCTTGACCACCACGAGAGGGTGATTGACCCTTATTGCCAATTAAAGTTGCTGGCTTTAGTGCCTAATTTGAAACGATGGCAAGCTGTACCCTTTGACCCCCACAGGTCAGGACATACATGCCTGCTGGCAAGTCACTGGGCAAGGTGATGGTCAGTACCTCATTGGCCCATTGACCGCGAAGGTCATGGAGGATTTTACCGCTGAAGTTGCTGAGCTGGATGGGCCCAGGATCAGAGGCAAACCCTGCCCAATGCACCACGGAACCGGCAAGGCTCGGGTTGGGGTAAAGGGCATTTTCCTGAGGTCTGTTCTCGTCCAACCCAATCATCTCTCCTAACTGTTTACTTAAGCTGGCACTGCCACCACAGACATTGTCAATGGTCAGGGTGATGACATAGCTGAGTGAAGGCACGGCATAATGATGCTGCTTGACAGGACCACCGCTGGAGGTGGTGCCATCTCCCCAGGACCAGTTGTAATTGTTGACCCCCACACTCAAGCTTGCATCAGACTCCACCCACATGCCGCTGCTTCCAGAGGAAAGGATGGCGGTGGTGAAGGCCGGGGTGGGGACTTCACAAATGGTGACCGATTGGCTGCTGACAGAGCTCAATCCACAGGCGTTGTATACCGTTAAGATGACGGTGTATACGCCATTGTTTGTGTAGCTATGACTGACTGGGTTGGTAGCTGCACTGTTGCCATCGCCAAAATCCCACAACAGGGAACTGGCTCCCGTTGATGTGGAGGTGAACAAGGCAGAATTCCCAGAGATTGAGGCCGTGAAACTTGCCAGCATCTGTCCACAAACTTGGGTGCTTTGGGTGATGCTGTCAGTGCCGCCACAACTGTTGCTTTGGATCAAGGTGACAGCGTAGTTTCCAGCTGTTGCGTAGTTGTGGTTAACCGGGTGACCAACGCCCTGGTTGCCATCCCCAAAATCCCATTGGTAGCTGTGACCTAAAACGGGGTTGCTGGCGCTGAAAGTGCGGTTAAGTTGGGTGCCACTGTGTGTAAATGCTGCTGATATGTTGGGGCAAGGCAGGGTGCTGAAGGTGATGGGACCAACCCACGCGCTGTAAAAGGTTGGGCCACAGGAATCCCTCACATAGGCATCATAGCTTGTGCTTGAACTGAGTCCCGTCAGGATGTAGGGGCTGCTTGACACGCTCCCCATGCTGGTACTTGGCGTGAATCCACTGACTCCCCATGCCACCTGACTCTGGCCACTGCCACTGCTGAAGCCTAGATTGCCACTGGTGGGACTGATGTTGGTCAAGGTCAAACTCGTTGGCGGAGTGCAAATGGGTTTTGGCGCCTCCACCACAGAGATGTCGTCCAAGCCCATCATGGCCCACCATCCACTGCTTCGACTGCCGGTGAACCGCAGACGGAAGGTGTCATTGCGGTAGGCGTATAGGTTGATGATGGTCTCCGTCCATGCAGAGGTTTTTGCTGTTTGTGCGCCAGGGGTGATGGTGCCAATGTTGGTCCAGCCCGAGCCATCATTGATCGCCACCTGGAGCGAAGTGATGTTGCTGCCAAACAGGTGACTGTAAAAATGCACCTCTGGGGTATCCAGGGGCGTCACATCAATCCATGGCGTGGTAATTTTGCTGCTGAGATTGCTGCTGGAGCCGCCGACTATGTTGGTGTAGAGGTATTTGCCGCTGCCTTGCACGTCTCCGCTTGGACCGGTGTTGATCCAGGGTGTGGCGCCGGCTTTTGGTGTCCAATAGTAAAGGGTGGTGTCAGAACGATTCCAGCAATCAGCAATTTGCGAATTGACTTGTGGCCACAAGCTCAATTCAACCCAATCTGAGCCATTGAAATTCTCTGACCATGGTGCTGTCACTGGTGCGCATTGGGTGGTGGCTTGAATGGGTCCTAACCAGTCACTGACACCCGCCAATCCACAACTATCCCTCACATAGAATGCGTAGGTGGTGCCTGGATTCAACCCATTGACTGTGAAGGGTTTGTTGGAGGCAGTTACCGTGTTGCTGGCACTTGGCGTGAAACCCGGCGCGCCATAAGCCACCTGCCAGGGGCTGCCGCCACCGATCCAGTCCAAGCTGACACTGTTGGTGCTTGTGGCATTGATGCTAAGGTTCGCGGGCTTGCTGCACGCGGCTTTTTCATGCACAGACACATCGTCAATGGCCATCTGCGATTGATTGCCAAAGCCGGCGGTCTTCACAGCCCGCCATCGCAGCTGGATGCTGTCATCTGCATAGGCACTGACATCGATGATGGCCTCTTTCCAGGCGGCTGTTTTGCTGGCTTGTTGCTGCCCTGATTTATGCCAAATTTGATTCCATCCACTGCCATTGTTGATGTCCAGAACCATGCTGTCAAT
>DFSH01000030.1:0-12195 GCA_002378565.1 Flavobacteriales bacterium UBA3442
CGATCTGGCAAAAGCATCATGGGTGACACTGTGCATCTCAACAGCTATTTCAACAGCTTGTACCAACGCAGCGGATACTCTGACAGCTTGATTGAGTCAGCCTTCGTCTACTATCACAACCAGCCCTTGCTGATGGCTGATATTTATCAGCATGTCATCGACAGTTTGCGCAAGGATGCCATTGATCTTAATGCCCCTTTGGAGTGATGTCGTTGCCCTACCTCAATGACGATTTCAAACAAATGGCACTGGCAATGTTCAAGTACCAGGCTATTCACAACACCACTTATGCGGCTTGGGTCAAGCATTTGGGATGGGACGATGCAGCCATTCAATCCTTAAACAAGGTGGAGGGCATTCCCTTTTTACCGATTGGCGCATTCAAGCACCATGCCGTGAAAACAGGCAATTTTGAAGCAGAAGCACTGTTCACTTCATCTGGCTCCACGGGGGACAACGTATCCACCCACCACGTGGCCAATTTGGCGGCCTATTTGAAGAATACCCATGCCATTTTTTCACATAGCTATGCGCCACCTGAAGATTTTGCTTGGCTCTGTTTGTTGCCGTCTTATTTAGAACGTGAAGGCTCCTCCTTGGTTGCCATGGCAAGCCATTTCATTGAGGCTTCCGTCGCAGAAGAAAGTGGGTTTTTCCTGAAAGGGTTTGATGAGCTCAAATACCGCATCGATCAATTGGAGCTCAATGGCACCCCAACCATTCTGCTAGGGGTGAGTTTTGCCTTGATGGATTTTGCCGAATGGCTGGATGAGGATCTTGCATTGAAATACACCCTGGTCATGGAAACAGGCGGCATGAAAGGTCGGCGAGAGGAGCCCTCCAGGGAATCGCTTCACGCCACCTTAAAAAAAGCCTTTGGTTTACCCGTGATCCATTCTGAATACGGGATGACAGAGTTGATGTCTCAGGCTTACAGCAAGGGAGATGGCCTTTTTCGAACACCCCCTCACATGAAGGTTTTTCCACGCAATTTAGAATCACCCCTTGAAGTGGAAAATCTGGATCGGCCAGCTGGGCTAAACATCGTTGACCTGGCTAATGCCAGTTCATGTGCCTTCATTGCCACCGATGACATTGGCTTGGTGCATGCAGATGGCAGCTTCCATGTGCAAGGTCGACTAGACAATGCTGACCTTCGTGGTTGCAATCTGCTTGTAATTTAATGTCTGCCATGAATACAACCTCCCGCTTCCTCAAGTCATCGCTATGGATTCTGATCCTTTCTATGATGCCTCAGTCCCTTTCTGCGCAAAGGCTGCACGCTTGGTCTACCATCACCATGAATGACAAGCAAGCCTTTTCCCTGAAGGACAGCTCTGCTATTCACGCCATAAAAACCCCAGACGGGTACCTGGTTCAGCGTCGGGTATGGGTCTTAGCTAGCGAGGTTCATCAGGAGACCTTGGATTCAGGCAGCACGCTTTATGACCAGGATTTGAAACCGGTTGGACAGACATGGATGGACCTGGTATTGGAAGATGCAAAAGAAGGTGGCAGCCATCGAAGCATGCGCAAGCATCGAAGCGGGTTGTTGACTGGCCATGTGACCTCTAGCAGTTTCATTATACAAACCAACCCTGAGCGTGAGTTTGAGCGGTTATTGACGCAAAAGCGCCGAGGTCCCCTTGATGAATTGTTGAACGCCTACCTCGCGCAGCATGGTTTCATCTCCGTGCCTTTGCGTGACATGCCATTAGAGCTCAAGGGTCGGGGGATGCTTGCGCACGTGCTAACCTACAAGCACCGAAGCAATACTGATGAGCAACCTTTTAAAATGATCATCATCACAAGAGGAAGCTCCTTCATTCAAGGGGTTATCCATCATGATCAGGTGTTAACCATGCCTAAGGTGAAACACCAATCATCAACCATTTATGGTGAACTGCAACTGTTTGCTAAGCCCACTGACAAACAGCTTGAAGCCTTGGAGGAACTTGCCTACCGCTTCATTCCATTGTGATCCTTTAAGGTGTCACGACAGCGTAACCAATGCATACTTTTTCTTACCCTTTTGCACCAGGAGATGCTTGTCGCCAAGCAAATCACTCAATCCAACCATCTGATCGGGTGAGCATTTTATTTTAT
Source organism: Flavobacteriales bacterium UBA3442 (assembly GCA_002378565.1). Lineage (GTDB taxonomy): Bacteria > Bacteroidota > Bacteroidia > Flavobacteriales > Schleiferiaceae > TMED14. Next base: position 2,107 of record DFSH01000030.1, read on the forward strand.
TCAAGGACACACCACCAGCTTCAATGAGCTTTCTAGCTTCTCCCCTTGATTGGAACAATGCTTGGTCTGCGCAGACCACATCAAGAATCGGCATGCCAGCAGCCAATTCAGCTCGGGAGATGGTCATCTTGGGGACACCCTCAAAGACCTCAAGCAAGGTAATTTCATCTAGGCTTTGAAGGGATTCTGATGTGGCATTGCCAAACAAAATACCGCTGGCTGTCATGGCAGAAACCAATGCTTCTTCACCGTGGACCCTTGCAGTGATATCCCTAGCTAAGGCCTTTTGCAATGCCCGCTGATGGGGAGCTTCTGCGTGTTCTGTCTCGATGGCCAATACCTCATCCTGATTCAGGATAGTGAAAATTCGGATGTAATTGCTGGCATCTTCATCACCGGCATTGAGCCAGAATTGGTAAAACTGATACGGGCTGGTTCGCTGAGGATCCAACCAGATGTTTCCGCCTTCTGATTTGCCAAACTTGCTGCCATCAGCCTTTTTGATCAAGGGCGTGGTGAGTGCAAAAGCTTCGCCGCCGCCCATGCGCCGAATCAATTCTGTGCCTGTGGTGATATTGCCCCATTGATCTGATCCCCCTATCTGAATAGTTACACCCGACGTTTTCCAAAGGTGGTAAAAGTCATAGCCCTGTATCAACTGGTAACTGAACTCCGTGAAGCTGATTCCCGTCTCCATGCGAGATTTGACACTGTCCTTTGCCAACATGTAATTGACAGTGATGTGCTTCCCTACATCACGGATAAAGTCCAAGAAGTTCATGTCTTTGAACCAGTCGTGGTTGTTGACAATGCGTGCAGAATTGTCCCCCTCAAAGTTCAAGAATTTTTCCAGTTGACGGCGTTGCCCTGCCAGATTTTTTGCCAGGGTATCCTCGTCCAGTAACGTTCGCTCAGATGCTTTGAAGGAGGGGTCTCCCACCATGCCTGTGGCGCCACCAATCAGGGCGATGGGTTGATGGCCCGCGCGTTGCAGATGCACCAAAGTCATGACCTGAACCAGGTTACCGACCCCTAAAGAGTCAGCTGTGGGATCAAAACCGATGTATGCCTTCTGTGGCCCAGAGGCCAGCAAATCCGCAGTGCCTGGCATGCTGTCCTGCAACATGCGGCGCCATGTCAACTCCTCGATGAATGTGTTCATAGTAACAAAGGTATTCATTGCCGCTTGATATGGCTGTACCTTTACCCAATGATCGTCGTCACCGGTGCCAGCGGCATGCTTGGCTCTCAAGTTGTCTTGCAACTCAGTCAGAAATTTCCAGAAAAAACCATCCATGCATGGTACCGAAGCGAGTCGTCTAGAGCGGCTGCAATCGCCTCATGGTCAGCGCAAGATTTTCAAGGTAAATCCGTCCATTGGGTTAAAGTCGATTTGGAAAACCAACAGGAAGTCATGGATGCCATGCAGGGAGCCAGCCATGTGGTTCATGCGGCTGCCATGGTATCCTTTCGTCAACGTGATGCAATGAGGATGCAAATGGTTAACCCTCTGATGGCTGAACATGTGGCGCTAGCTGCTGCAGATTCTCGGGTGAGAAATCTTATTCATGTCAGCTCTGTTGCAGCGTTAGGGAAAGAGGCTGATAAGGCCATTTCTATCCAATCAATACCCGACAGAAAGACCCTCCATGCCTACGGCAAGAGCAAACTGGACAGTGAGCTAGTCATGCAACGTTACCATGCTGAGGGCATGCCTTTGTGGGTGGTAAACCCCACCGTGATACTGGGGCCCCCGGCCTGGCCCGATGGAAGCAGTAGCATTCCTCGGAGCATTGCTAAGGGGATGCCCTTTGCAACAAAAGGATCAACTGGCTGGGTGGATGTCAGGGACGTGGCAGGTGCTATTTGCCACCTGATCGATGCCAAAGGCCTTGGGAAGCACGTGATGCTCAATGGCCACAATGCCAGCTTTTCAAAGCTCTTCTCAGTGCTTGCAACAGCAATGGGTAAAACCCCACCTCGGTGGTTGATTCCTAAATGGCTATTGCTTAGCGTTGCCCACATTGAGGCCACTTTAGATCGCCTTATTGGCAGAAAAGCCAACCTAGGCATTGATGGCGCACGGGCAGCAAGTGCCATCAGCCAGTACGACAACCAATCAGCCATCGATCAGGGGCTTTCATTCAGGTCGCTTGAAGAAACGGCTGCATTCATTGCAAAAACGCAAAAGATTCTGCAGAGCGCCTAGTTCTATTCTGGGTGAATTGTCAGCTTAAACATGCTCTACCATGTCCTGAACCAAATCGCTCAGGTCATAGGCAGGTTGCCATCCCCAATCCAATCTAGCCTGACTGTCATCAATTCGCTGAGGCCATGTTGAGGCAATGGCTTGCCTGAAATCAGGGGCGTAACGCATGGCCAGGTCCGGGTAATGTTTTCTGAGTGCTTCAGCTAACTCAAAGGGGGTGAAATCCACACCGGACACATTGTAACTGGTCCATATGCTGAGCTGCTCCTTGGGGGCGTTCATGAGCTCCAGGGTGGCACGAATGGCATCATCCATGTGCATCATGGGCAACCGGGTATCCTCTGCAAGAAAGCAGGTATACGCATTGTCCTTCTTTGCTGAACGGAAAATGTCAATGGCATAGTCTGTTGTGCCACCACCTGGCTCTGCACCCCATGAAATCAATCCAGGGTATCGAATGCTTCGCACATCCACACCATATTTATCATGGTAATATTGGCACCAAAGCTCACCGGACAATTTGGAAATGCCATACACCGTCGTGGGATCCATGACCGTCATCTGTGGGCTGTCAAGGGTGGGGGTATTCGGGCCAAATGCTGCAATGGAACTGGGCCAGAAAACTTGCTTAATCAGCTGATCCTTGGCAAGGTTCAAAACAGCAAAAAGGGCTTGCATGTTCAGGGCCCAAGCCTTCTCTGGCAGCTTTTCTCCCGTGGCTGAGAGCATGGCTACCAACTGGTAGACCACGGTGACTCCTTCCTTGGTGACCAACTCACGCAAGGCATGCTCATCAGTGGCATCGATCTGGATGCATGGCTCCGACAGGTTGGCCGCAAGCAGATCTCCAGCAATGACTTGATCATTGCCGTACGTGGCGCGCAATGTGTTGACAAGCTCCGTGCCTATTTGGCCCGCAGCACCTAGAATCAATACCTTCTCCATACCTCAAATTTACTCCTTGCAAGGCCATTTCCCATGAATGACATTTGTCATGCGTTGCCATTTGAAAGAAATTACCTTTGTACCATGCTCAAATCTATCTTGCGCATCACAACAACATAAACGTCTGATAACATGTATCACAAACTTGGCAACATTCCCAGCAAGCGACATACTGTTCATGAGAACCCCAAAGGCGGCATTTATTACGAACAGCTCTTTGGTACCGAAGGTTTTCATGGCGCGAGTTCACTGCTATACCACATCCATCGCCCCACCATGATTGCTGAAGTCGGTGAGTCCAAGGTCATTGCCCCTGTAGCGGCCGTCAGCAAGAACATCAGTCCACGCATGATTCAGGGTTTCCAAGCTGAACCAACAGATGACTTCCTAGATTCACGCACGCCTGTCCTATTCAATGACGATGTCACTTTGGAGGTGGCTGCGCCTACTGGCCAAGCCATGACGTATTACTACAAGAATGGGGATTCCGATGAATTAATCTTTGTGCACAAAGGAACCGGAACCATGGTTTCCCTGTTTGGCGAATTGGCTTTTGGCCCCAAAGACTACATCCACATTCCTCGTGGAACAATTTACCAAATGACCTTTGACTCAGAGGACAATCGATTGTTCATCATTGAAAGCAAGTCAGCCATCAAATTCCCTAAGCGATACACCAATGGAGTCGGTCAATTGCTTGAGCATTCACCCTTCTGTGAGCGCGACCTGCGCTTGCCTGAGTTTGCGGAAGCAAAGGATGAAGTGGGGCGTTTCACCATCAAGGTAAAAAAAGCTGGCATGATGCATCATGTCGTCTATGGCAGCCATCCATTTGATGTCGTTGGTTGGGATGGCTATTGCTTCCCCTATGCATTCAACGCCTTAGACTTTGAGCCAATCACAGGACGTGTGCATCAACCGCCAATCGTCCATCAAAATTTTGAGGCTCACAACTTCGTGGTATGCACCTTTGCCCCCCGAATGTATGATTACCACCCCAAGGCCATCCCCTCACCCTACAACCACTCCAACATCGACTCCGATGAGGTGCTGTACTATGTGGATGGTGACTTCATGTCACGCAACCATGTTGAGCAGGGGTTCATCTCCTTGCACCCCGCAGGCATTCCTCACGGCCCACACCCCGGCGCCTATGAACGAAGCATCGGGCAAACAGCAACTGAAGAACTCGCTGTCATGGTGGACACCTTTCGCCCCCTCCAATTGACCCAAGCTGCCATAGACATGGGCATGAATGACTACTGGGCCTCCTGGCAGGAATCCTGACAAAACACACAACCTTTAACAGCAACATCATGGGCACACAACTTGATAGCACCTCGCTTCAACTTCCCGTACAATTTCCCGAAGCAGAAGACTTCCTTCCTCTCAATGGCACAGACCATGTTGAGTTTTATGTTAGCAATGCCAAACAGGCTGCCCACTTCTACAAAACAGCCTTTGGTTTCCAGGACCACGCATACGCAGGCTTGGAGACTGGTGTGAAGGATCGCACATCTTATGTGCTCAAGCAAGGTCGGATCATCTTGATTTTCACTGCGCCTATGAAGGCTGACAGCCCCATCAATGACCACATTGTCAAGCACGGAGATGGCGTGAAGAACATCTCCATATGGGTGGATGACGCCACCAAGAGTTGGGAAATCACCACAGGTCGCGGGGCTGAATCTGCCTTTGAGCCCTACACACTCGAAGATGAAGATGGCACAGTGACCCTTTCTGGCATCAAAACCTATGGGGATACCGTGCATGTCTTTGTGGAACGCCACAACTATTCCGGCACCTTCATGCCGGGCTATAGACCGATGAAACGGCCACACCAACCAGAAGATGTTGGCCTGCTTTACATCGATCACATGGTAGGCAATGTGGGATGGAACGAAATGAACATCTGGGGGGATTTCTACAAAAATGTCATGGGCTTTGCGCAGTTGGTGTCCTTTGACGACAAAGACATCTCAACCGAATACACTGCCTTGATGTCAAAAGTGATGACCAACGGCAATGGCCGCATCAAATACCCCATCAATGAACCGGCAGCAGGTCGCAAGAAATCTCAGATAGAGGAATACATCGACTTTTACAATGGTCCTGGCTGCCAACACATTGCGGTTGCAACCCATGACATCATTCAAACCGTAAGGACACTGCGCGCCCAAGGCGTTGAGTTCTTGGAGGTTCCTAAGAGCTACTACGACGACCTCTTGGATCGCGTGGGTGACATCGAAGAAGACATCGTCCCCTTGCGAGAGCTGGGTATTTTGGTTGACCGTGATGATGAAGGCTACCTCCTTCAGCTCTTCACGCGCCCATTGATGGATCGCCCCACACTGTTCTTTGAAATCATTCAGCGCAAAGGCGCCGTGAGTTTTGGCAAGGGCAATTTCAAGGCTCTCTTTGAAGCCATTGAGCTTGAACAATCCAACCGAGGCACCTTGTAGGTTGATTGCTTAGCTGATTAAACATCAAGAAAAAAGCGCCTGCAATGCAGGCGCTTTTTTTGTGATCAATAGGGGCCCTTAACGGGGGTCAAGGATGGACTATTTGAACAGGGAAGCCAGCTCCTCGTAGGTTATAACCAGATCAAGCTGACCTAGATTACCTTGAGAAAAGTCATTCTGGTACTCGTACTGAATCACCATGCGAACAAGCATGTTGTAATACTGCAATGCAGACTGTACCTCCTGATTCACGCTGCTTCGCTCAGTGGTCTTGAACGTTGCATAATACCGCAACTCAGCTTCAAGTTCTGCTGCAAAAGCATTGACATGCTCACGGCCTTTCCCTACAGCCCCCGCACGGAAATAACCTTCCACCAAGCTCAGAATGAAGTAATCGTATTTGAGCTTGCTCACGGGCATCTTTTCCATGGCAAAATCAATGGTCTCAATCGCCTTTGCGCTATCGCCTTTGTCCACCAAAGCATTGGCGAGTCGGCCATAATTGGATCTCAAGTTGAAGCTTGAACGGCGGGTTGTCTCATCAAGGTAAACCCCTTGCTTTTCCATGTTGCCAAAGTTGAATTTGCCAGCCTCGCCCTCATGGTTAACCATCAGCGCATACATCTTTTCTGTAGCTACAGAGCCAAAATCCATGCCCCCGTTCTTCACATCTGTGAATACCGGAACAAATCGGTAGGCCAATCCCTCCAATCGGAAATGCTTCTGAAGCCAGAAGAAAGATTTGGCAGATGTACCAACGGTTGTACTGAAGTAAATGGGTCGACTCCAATCGTTGCTGGCAATCAAATCAATCAACATCAAGTCACGTTTCTGGATGGCCTGGCCCTGCCAGTTCCAGTCAATATGATCTACAATGCTCGCACTGTCTGCTAGGGCAACCACCCCGGCATCCAAGACCGCTTGCTTGTCAATGTTCACTCGGAAATTTTTCATAGGGAACCAGCGAAGCTTCTTGGGGCTTTCTGTTTGCGCAAAGGCCGTGAACTCGACTGCCGGGTTGTCAATTTTCGAGTATTCTACGAACTTTTCTACGGGCCAATAATCACCCAATTTCGATGCACTGAGTCCAAGTCTGGACAACAGACTGGGGTCATTCTGGAAGTACAGAACATCCCTTGTCCCTTGCACATACTGCGACTTGTCATAACTGAATGGCACAGGGTCACTGTCGTAGAACTTGCGCTTCATCATGTCAATGTACCAGTCGGTGTTGAGCAAGGAAAGGTTGACAATTCTAACGTCCGTCCGGTAGCCTTCTACCTCTTGCACATACCAGAGCGGGAAGGTGTCATTGTCACCATTGGTGAAGAGGATGGCATTAGGCTCGCAAGAGTCCAAGTACATTTTAGCCACCTCACGTGCCACATAGCGGTCACTTCGGTCATGGTCATCCCAGTTCTCTGCAACCATGATGGCAGGAATCAACAGGGTGATGCCAGTGACAGTCCAGGCGGTTGCTTTGCTGCGCATTTTGCCCAGCATCTCATAGATGCCAATTACCCCTAAGCCAATCCATATAGCATACACATAGAAGGATCCCACAAAGGCATAGTCACGCTCTCGCGGCTCAAATGGCTTGTGGTTGGTGTACACCACAATGGCCAATCCTGTCATCAAAAACAGCAAGGTGACCACCCATGCATTGTTTTTGTCCTTTTTGTACTGGTAATACAGACCTATCAATCCAAGCAAGAAAGGCAAAGCGTAATAGGTGTTGCGTGCCGGGTTGTTTTTGAATTGATCAGGTAGGTTCTTTTGCTGGCCTAACCTTGCTGAATCCCAAGGTGTAATGCCACTGAGCCAATTGCCCTTGGACTTTTCATAGCGATGCTGGTCATCATTTTGTCGACCAACAAAATTCCACATGAAATAGCGGAGGTACATTTTACCCACCTGGTATTCCAAGAAAAAGCCAAAGTGATCCGCAAAGGTGATCTTATCTGTCTTTTTCACCCCCATGATTTTCTGGTAGTTTTGAATATGGCTGGGCTCCTTGTCCGACCACATGCGAGGGAAGAAGCTCTTGTCCGCGTCCTTGTAGTTAGGGAAGGCTGCCTTGCCATCGTTCATCACCTCATACTTGCCCTTTGTCTCAGAGAAGATGTAATAGGGACTGCCGTCTTTGTAAGGCTTGCGCGTATCCAACTCAGAGTTGAAACTCTGGCCATAAAGGATGGGCCATGAGCCATATTGGTCTCTGTTGTAATACGACAGAAGGGACATGGCGTCCTCGGGGTTATTTTCATCAATGGGTGTATTGGCGTTAGAGCGAATAGCCAAGACCGCAAAGCTGGAATAACCAATCAGCAAGAACAAAACCGCATGGATGCCCTGTGACAACAAGGGGCGATTGTGCTTGTGCGCCCACCGCACTCCAATGATCATGCTGCCTGCAATCAAGAGCAAGGCCATGATGGAGCCCGAGTTTTTGGGAAGGCCAATGCTGTTAACTGCTGTGATTTCCAAGAAGCCAAATAGCTTCAAAACCACTGGGATGATTACAGCAAAAACCAGTGCAAGCACGCCAATGGCTGCTGCATTGCCCATGATCCATGTGCGAATATTGATCTTGCTTTGCTTCTTGTAGAAGTAAATCATGACCACCGATGGGATGGTCAAAAAGACCAGAATATGCACGCCAACAGACAAGCCAGTCATGTAGGCAATCAACATCAACCAGCGGTTAGCATAGGGGTCTGTGTCAACTGCAGCTTCCCATTTAAGCACTGCCCAAAAAGCGATGGCCGTAAAGCAACTGGACATGGCATAAACCTCGCCTTCCACGGCAGAGAACCAAAAAGAATCACTCCAAGTGAACGCCAATGCACCCACAACACCGCCGGCATACATCACGATCCGCTGACCGGGAGAAAGGTTGTCGCTGTCAAACAACTTTCTTCCCATTGCTGTGATGGTCCAAAACAAGAAGGGAATGGTGAAGGCGCTGGAAAGACCCGAAGTCAAGTTGACATAAAAAGCTTGACGGGTCACATCGCCTAGGGCCAACTGTGACATGACATTGGCAATCAGCTGAAACACGGGGGCACCGGGAGGATGACCGACCATCAGTTTGACAGAGGTGGCAATGTATTCACCACAGTCCCAAAAACTGACTGTGGGCTCAAGGGTCAATACGTAGGTAAAGAGGGCGATGACAAAGGTCATCCAACCCAGGCCATTGTTGATTTGCTTATCTGAGAAATTCATATGCTTGATTGGCTTGTAAGAAGGCGAAGATAAGGGTTTCAAGCCTTGACAGACTTATCCTTGCAAGGCAGCAAGTGATGCTGGTCTCAGACGCTGAATTCCATATTCAAACCCAACTTCAAGCCGATCAATCGGCTGAGCTTCGCTCGAAGGCTGGGGTGCTGAATCCCCTCAATGGCATCAGAGGCAAATCCCACCATCAGCATGGCCCTGGCCGTCTCTTCTTCGATTCCCCGACTGCGCATGTAGAACAGGGCTTCCTCATCGAGTTGGCCAACCGTGCAGCCGTGTGAACAAGCCACATCATCGGCGAAAATTTCCAATTGAGGCTTGGTGTCAATGCGTGCTTTATCCGAGAGCAGTAAGCTGTCATTGTTCTGGAAGGCCTGGGTCTTTTGCGCATCCTGATGAACCATGATTTTGCCATTGAATACCCCATGGGACTTGCCGTCATAAATGCCCTTGTAGTTTTCTCTGCTAAGGCAATGGGCTGCCAAATGATCCACCCTGGTGTGGTGGTCAATCAGTTGCTTGCCATTGGCTAACGTCAGGCCATACATGTTAGCTTCTGCTCCAGTTCCTGTCAAGCGGAAATCCAAATTGTTGCGGATGAGCTTGCCATCCGTGCTGATGGTGTGGAAGGTGGCCCTGCTGTCTCTGCCTTGCTCAATGATGCTGTGCTGTGTCAAACTGGCACTGTCTCTGTCATGCTGAAGCTTAACCCAATGCAGGCTTGAATTGTCATCCATGAATACCTCATCCACCGCATTAACCCAAATACCTTCCTTGGTGATGGACTGGTGCCTTTCAATGACTTCTGCATGGGCGCCCGATTCCAAAATAATCAAGCTGCGCGTCGAGATAAAGGTTGGCTGACTGCCAGTGGTGAAATACAACACTTGGATGGGCTTGTCAACGATGACCCCTTTGGGAACCCTGACGTACAAACCATCCCATGCCAGGGCAGTGTTCAATTGGCTCAATGCCCCCCCTTGTGATGAGAGTTTGGCAAAATGTGCATCCACGATTTCAGGGTACTTTTTCCATGCAGATCCAACAGTGCACACATCAAAGCCCTGATGGGTTGTTTCAGACAGCCACGAAGAATAACAGCCATTGATGAACACCACCTTGTAGCAATCAATGTCATTGACCATGTACTGCTTGATGTCCTTGAATTCAACCTGCTCATCACTGTCTTCAGAGGCAAAGGGGGAAACCAATTTATAGGCAGGCTTAAGCAGG
>DFSH01000030.1:12513-13895 GCA_002378565.1 Flavobacteriales bacterium UBA3442
GATCACTGCATCAGATGATGCAGCGGCATAGGTCTTTTCATTCAGCCAATAGTGGGCTGAAAGGCGGTCCATCATGACTGAGCCTTTTTGATCCAGTCATAGCCCTTAGCTTCTAGTTCCATTGCAAGGGACTTGTCACCGGATTTCACAATTTTTCCATCGTAGAGCACATGCACATGATCCGGCACAATGTGGTCTAAGAGGCGTTGGTAATGTGTGATCACCACAAAGCTTCTGTTACTTCCTCGCAGGGCATTGACACCGTTGGCCACGATGCGAAGGGCGTCAATGTCCAGGCCAGAATCGGTCTCGTCCAAAATGGCCAATCTCGGCTCCAACATGGCCATCTGGAAAATCTCATTGCGCTTCTTTTCTCCACCGGAAAAGCCCTCGTTCAAGGGGCGGCTGAGGAAGCCTTTATCCATTTCAAGCAAGGCCAGCGAAGCCTTCATTTTCTTTAACATGGCTGAAGCGTCAATGGCGGACTCTCCACGGCCCTTTCTCAGCTCATTCAATGCCGTTTTAACAAAGTTGGACACGGTGACACCGGGGATTTCAATGGGGTACTGAAAGCTAAGAAAGAGACCTTGGAGAGCCCTTAGCTCGGGGCTCATCTCCATGATATCCTTCCCTTCCATGTGAATACTGCCCTTGGTGATGGTGTAATCTTCCCTGCCAGCAATGACATTGGCTAAGGTGCTCTTACCTGAACCATTGGGGCCCATGATGGCATGAACCTCACCTGGTTTGACATCCAAATTGATGCCCTTTAGGATGTCTCTGTCGCCAATCGAGGCGTGTAAATTCTTGATTTGTAACATAGTCCTTTATCCCACTGAGCCTTCCAAGCTGATGGCCAGTAGTTTTTGCGCTTCCACGGCAAACTCCATGGGTAGCTGATTCAACACATCCTTGCAATAGCCATTCACGATCAAGGCAATGGCTGTCTCCATGTCAAGGCCTCGCTGCTGGCAGTAAAAAATTTGATCCTCCCCAATCTTGCTGGTGGTGGCCTCATGCTCCATTTTAGCTGTAGGGTTCTTGACCTCGATATACGGGAAAGTGTGGGCGCCACAACGATCACCCATCAATAGGGAGTCGCATTGAGAGAAATTCCTGGCATGGTCAGCACGTGGAGAAATAGAGACCAAGCCACGATAGCTGTTGTGACTTTGTCCGGCAGAGATGCCCTTGGAAATGATGATGCTTTTGGATCGCTTGCCAAGGTGTATCATCTTGGTTCCTGTGTCCGCTTGCTGATGGTTATTGGTGACAGCGACTGAGTAGAACTCACCCACTGAATCATCCCCTTTGAGAATGCAGCTAGGGTATTTCCAAGTTACAGCAGAGCCTGTCTCTACTTGTGTCCAGCTGATTTTTGC
>DFSH01000056.1 GCA_002378565.1 Flavobacteriales bacterium UBA3442
AAGTTAAACATCATGTTTGGGAAAATCCAGTAGTAATACGCGGCGACTTCCTTGCCATGATCTGGATGTCCTTCCGGAAGATCGAAGATTTCTGTGCCGCCATCTGTATAGCCTATCTGTAGATTCATATGGGGGTAAATCTCTGTTTTATAGTTTCCGTAGTCTAGTACGCTATTGAGATCTTCGTGAACAAAGGGGATGTGGAAACCTTCGAGGTAGTTGTCACAGTAAAGAGCCCAATGGCAGTTTACGATGTATTCCTTACTGAGTAAGTCGTTTCGTTTGAACGATTCTAGAGGGAGATGCCCTATGCGTTCGTTCATCTTATCGATGACTTCTGAGAAGTCAAAAGATGGGTCCAGGGAGACAAATAAATGCCCACATAGATCTTTTATCGAGAATTCGCGCAACCCCTCACATGGCCTAGGGAAATTCTTTGCCTGAGAGAACTCGGGCATGTGCTTGAAATTTCCTGCTAAATCGAATTGTCGACCGTGATACATGCACGTAAGGCCCTTAGCTTTTCCAGGGTTTGTGGCCACAAGGTTCCCGCGATGTGTGCATACGTTACTCAGGCATTTCACTTCACTTGCTTTGTCTCGCACTAGGAGCAGGGGCTCATTCAAGAAATCTGGCAACATCACAAAAGGGTGGACCGTTTCAGTGAGTTGAACGGTGCTAGCAGAATCCCCAATCCATTGCCAGGTTTTCAGAAAAACTGTTTCCTTCAACTTCTCAAATATTTCCTGACTCCTATAAAATCTAGGAGGCAGAGTTTCTGCTTGTGTAATATCTGGGTCTATAAAGAAATCCTCCATGTTATTTAGCTTTTTCTCTTGTAATCCAAAAGTAGAATGGTATTCCTAGTAAAAATAATAGAAGGCCTGAAATTAGCACTTCTGACCCGCATCCTGCCATAATCCAAGCCGTAAAGAGAAAGGCGAAAATGGCCACTGTCAGTTTCTGGTAATACCCCGAATTGGACCTCTTAAGAATGATAACGAAGCTTATTATTGAGAAGAGGAACGGAATGGTTACTGCCAGGGTAGTCAATTGCATCATGTAGGAGAATGTTTCAACCAGGCTATTTGAATAGTTGAAAAGCATGAAAATTGACACAATAAAACTCGAAATGATAATTCCGTAAATAGGAGAATTGGATTTATTCACCTTGCCGAATATTGTCGGAAATAACCCGGCTTGAGCTGCAGCCATAGGGATGGCCCCCTGCATGAGGATCCAGCCGTTGAGGGCTCCCATGGTAGCTATTACGGCTCCTGCAGCAACGACATACTTGGCGGTCCCTCCCCAAAATATCTCTGCGACATCTGCAAAAGGCGCACTCGACTCAGCCAGTACCTCAGCTGGGATGATGCCCATGATAGATACTGAGCTGATGATGTAAATAACGACGGTGGCTAGCGTCCCAAAAATCGTAGCCTTTCTTACGGTTATCGCAGAGTCTTTAACACTTCCACTAGGGATGGTGGCACTCTCCATGCCTAAAAATGCAAAAAATGTAAGCATAGTAGTTGTTGTAATCACCGACAAATCACTTTCTCCACTCAAATTGAAGGGGGTGAGATTTTCTAGTTGAACATAGAACATCCCCCAAATACCGATAAGTAAAATGGGAGCGACTTTGAGCGTGGCAGTAATGATTTGGACTAAAGCAATGGTTTTAATTTCCTTCGAATTAATCCAAGTAAAGAACCAAATAATGCCCAGTCCTGTAGCAATAGAAGCCATGGCAGATTCCCCTAAGACAGGAAAAAACACAGCAAGGTACCCTACGGCAGCCACTGTGATTGCAGCGTTCGCACACCAGATTGAAACCCAATACCCCCACGCAACTAAGTAAGCAGATAAGTCACCCATACCTAACTTCGTGTAGGCAAAGGGCCCGCCATTAGCTTCGGGGGCGAGCTTTCCTAGGTAACCAAAAACCACGGCCAGTAACACGGCACCTATGGATGCGCAAATCCATCCTACGATACTTATCCCTCCGAAAGCAGCTAGTGCGGCAGGCAACATAAAGATTCCAGAACCTATCATGTTTCCTACAACAAGTGCCGTACACCCCCAGAATCCTATTTTTTTAGCGTTGTTGATTTTTCCTTTTTTTGTTGGGTGTTAAGATAAATAGAACCATCTCTCTTTAGACCCTGAGTCCTTAAATCCCCATCAATTTTATCGAATTCCCCGCAGCACTTCTCCGCTAAGAATAGTAAAACCCGCTACGTTCCGTAGCGGGTTTTCTATTGCCATACGCTTAGCGCGGGCGGTTAAAAGTGTTGGGCAGACTGTGCCTTCATCCAGAGGGATGGAGAATGTCTTATAGTGCCTCGGCTTTTTCCTTAGACACAGTCCAGGTGTTATCCAATTCGTAGGCCTTCATGTACATCTCTTTAGCCTTTTCCAGGTCGCCTGCTTTTTCATAGTAATCACCATAAGAGTCAAAGGCATTAGGGACATCAGGGTGAACCCGGGCAAAGATTTCAAAATGTTGCTTTGCTTTTTCCATGTTTCCTGCAGCCATGTACTTATAAGCTATCATGTTGTTTACGCCACCATGTTCAGGTAGGCGCTCCCACGCGTGCTCCATGATGTCAACGGCACGATCAGCATCGGCTTCGCCCCAAGCATACCAGGCGCGAACCATGGGATCAATAGGAGCAAAAATCAGGGCCTGCTCCAAGTGGTCGTTTGCAACATCTCTGTCCCTGGTATAGGAGAGGATGAAATGCTTTTCTGCACGACTTGCATCACCCAATTTTGAAACAGCTGCATCATACGTCACTTGCAAATTTTCCTTGTCATTGTTCATCCAGTAATAGTGGAGTTGACCCAAGTGTGCTGTGGCCCAGCTAGGGTCTGCTTCAACAAGAGAATCCGATAGCTCCTTGGCTCGAGCGTTGTTCAAATTCATCATGGCATTACGCATTTCATTGTAGGGCTGTAAGCCGCCTTCAATGGTGTTGCTCGGCCAGAGGAATCCCCATGCAAGTTCAGAGTTGTCAATGCCAACCCATCGGCTCCACTGGAGTTGCTCATCTTCGTTTGCGGTGACAATTCCAGAGAAATTGCGATAGGTTGTGTTGACACCTGCGATGTACCACTTAATGGTACCCATCACATTGGCATAATCACCCATCATGTACACATCATGCAGGACTACCTGTATTGAATCTTCGTAGAACCCACTTCCGTCCATGTTGCTAAAGGTGTACTTCCTTGGCATATTTTTCCATACGGGATTTGTCCAAAGGACCAAGTCTTCGGACAGTCCGGCAACAAACCCTTCAACGGCATCGCCGTAACCCACTTGGTTTTCAATTTGGCTTATGGCAAATTCGCGAACGGAATCTTCAGTTAAGGATGAAGACCCTGCTTGATTGCAGCCCCACATCAGTAGGGTTAGGGCGGTGAGGGAAAATAGAATGTTTTTCATTTATGTGATTTTAGTTTAGTTAAGCTAATATAGTTAAACCTTGGTTTTTTTACCCAAATCCACATTGACAACTATGTCATACTTTTTTAAACAAGATGTTTAAAGCATTGGGATTCCATTAGAAATTGTTGAAATTGGAGCAATACCATAAATTTCTTTTGTAAAATTCACTAGATTAGGATGGTTCTCAATTCCTTCCCAAAAATAAGATTTATTTTAGGTATAATGCCCTGTAGCAGAAGGGAGTGAAGTCGAACTGTTTTGGGGAGGATTTATATAAAATAAAAAACCCACAACCATAAAAAGGTTGCGGGTTATACTGTGGAGCTGGTGGGAATCGAACCCACGTCCAGGCAAGGACATATCGTGCCTTCTACATGCTTAGTCATTCATTGGTTTTCGATGCAGGCCTGATGAGTGACAACCCAACCAGCACTTAGCCATGTATGTTTTCAGAATCAGCCCATGACATGCTTCACCCTAGTTCTACCTTACTACACCCCTTGATCAAGCTCCGTAGAACGGGGATCTTGAGGGATGTCTTGCTTCTACACCTAGTGTAGAATAAGCTTAGCTCTCTATCGAGAATTAAGCGGCAAGAGCGTAGTTGTGCTCGCCAGTTAAAAAAATTGGATGTTGTATTTGCGAGCATCAACCCAATAGCTCGACATGCTTACATGATCTATCGGCTTGCTGTCAAAACCGGTCAGCCCCAGATATGTGCCGCAAAGTTAAGTGGAATCTCTAACTCAAAGCGTGATTATCTTTCCTTAAGGCAAGAAAGTTGAGCTATGCATGGCTTCAAACATGGTGATGGATGCCTTTTTGACCAGTGAGTTTCTTATCTGCTCCTGCATCTGGTAAATGATTCTCGGGTTGTTGCTGGTTCGAAACCGCGAAGTCAATACAGCCTTGCCAGAATGGTTCACGACATCACTGGGCTTGTCCTCAGACCTGTTAGTCCAATGACCAGGGTAGATGTTGGTCGCGTCACCGCTATACTGTGCCGTAGCAATGGTGCGTTCAACGATGTCTTCAACCTCACGGCTCACAAGCACTTCTTTGGTCGTTGGCTCGACCAATGCCATCCTGAGTGCCCCGTGAACCAAGTACTTGAAATCGATATCGTGGTAGATCACCTTTTGGTAGTCGTAGGTTGTGGCTTTAGCACCTGTGTCCGGGTCTTTGGTCACGATTGCTACCCTGCGATAGCCCTTGCGTTCATAGCTGGTTCGAACCCCAGGCATCTCACGCCAGTTGGTCATCTCAAGCTCCAACAAATAGTCAGGTTGCTCAGTGGCTTCATAACGGTTTTTCTCATTCCAGTCAATCCATGCAATGAATGGGTCTTGTGTGCCAATCAGGTTGCTGATGAGATCCGATCGCAAGCCCCTTGCGATATCCAACTCTTGCCGTGTTGGGGCAAGCACATCCCTGACACCAATAGTGACAGAGCCCTCTTTTACTGCCTTGCTTTGAATGTCTCTAGCGTCCTTGTATGTGGTCTCCGTTAAGCGCTCAAGGTCCTCAAGTACAATGTATGCTGTCCGGTATTTGCTTTCAGTCATCAAGCTTTGTGCTTCACGGTAGGCGGGCTCGCCAACAGCTGTCACCCATGATGCCCTGAGTGATTCATTCTCTGGGTCGTAGTTCAACGCACGCACATAAATGCGCTCTGCAGCAGTGAAATCTTCGCTTTGTAAAGCAGCTTGCCCTTTGCCGTCAAGTTCTTGGATGTAACCGATTCGCAGGTTGGCGAAGTCACTGGCATGAGCTGAAGTGCCTGTGAGTAAAACGCCTAGGTTGGCAGCTCTCTGTTCGATGTCCCATGCTCTGACGTAGGCATCCAAAGCACCAACTGTCTCCCCAACTGTCTTGAGCTCATTGAACTCACGCATTTGATTTTGAATCTCCTTGGTGCCAAGGGTTTTCACCTGAACCATGGCTTTTTTGTAATTGGGCTTTGCCTCAACTGCATCCAAGGCCGCCAGGGTTGCTTCATAGGTTAGTCCAGATTTTGCCAAGGATTTACTGTGCTTCAAAGCTCTATTTGCTGGAGAACAGGCTGCTAACAGAGCAATCAAAAAGATGGCAGTCAGGGTTTTCAATGGTGGGTATCTCATGCTTGTGAAATTAGTCAATTTACGGAGTTGCTTGGGTTAACAGCATTAAAAAACCGCCATGAAAATTCATGGCGGTCAATGTGTCCTTTCGGAGAAGCTTTTCATACTTACCTGCATGGCCCTTATAGAAGGGTATCAGCCAAGGTAGGTTTTCAGAATCTTACTTCTGGAAGCGTGTTTCATTCGGCGTATGGCCTTCTCCTTGATTTGTCGAACGCGTTCGCGGGTCAAGTCAAATTTCTCTCCAATCTCCTCAAGGGTGAGGGGCTGCTTTGCATTGAGGCCAAAGTAAAGTCTGACGACATCACCTTCACGGGGCGTGAGCGTGGTTAATGCACGCTCAATCTCAGTGCGCAGTGAATCCACCATGAGGTCGTCATCGGGGTTCGGGCTGCTGTCAGAGTTCAGTACATCATAAAGGTTGCTGTCCTCGCCTTCAACCAAGGGTGCGTCCATGGACACGTGGCGACCGCTGTTGCGAAGGGACTCCTTCACATCTTGCTCACTCATGTCCAACTTGTTCGCAATCTCAATCGGGCTAGGGGGGCGTTGATGCTCCTGCTCCAAAGAGGCAAATGCCTTGTTGATTTTGTTGATGGAGCCAATCTTGTTCAAAGGCAACCTTACAATCCGCGATTGCTCAGCTAATGCTTGCAAAATGCTTTGGCGAATCCACCAAACTGCATAGGAAATAAACTTGAAACCACGGGTCTCATCAAATCGTTTGGCAGCTTTGATCAAACCAAGGTTTCCCTCGTTGATCAAATCAGGCAGTGTCAAGCCTTGATTCTGGTATTGCTTCGCTACAGAAACCACAAAACGCAGGTTTGCCTTGGTCAAACGTTCAAGGGCAACTTGGTCGCCGGCCTTGATTTTTTGAGCCAATTCAACTTCCATCTCGGCAGTGATGAGATCCACCTTGCCGATTTCCTGCAGGTACTTATCCAGAGAGGCTGTCTCTCTGTTGGTAACTTGTTTTGTAATTTTTAACTGACGCATACGCAATATCAAATTAGGGATTCAACGGAATGTCTGGACTTAATCCTCAGAAGGCTTGCTGTTCTTCATTTCCTCACCGAGGTTTCCTCTTTCATCGCTCTGGCTACCACGGGCACCGCGGTTGTCTTCACGAGGCTTATCGTTGCTAGACTTGTCGTTGCTCGGCTTGTTATTGCGGTCATCACGTCGACGATCTCCACCACGGCGATCGTTGTCACGGCCACGACGGTCATCACGACCCTTGCGATCGCTACGGTCACTGCGATCAGGGCGAGGGCGAGATGGGCGCTCAACATAACCTTCAGGCTTTTCAAGCAAGACTTTACGAGACAAACGCAACTTGCCTTTGTCTGTGCCAATAAGCTTCACAGTCACTTTATCACCTTCCTTGTAGAGGTCCGCTGGATCTTCAACGCGTTCCCATGCCATCTCTGACACGTGAAGGAGGCCTTCCTTGTTGCGACCAATCTCAACAAATACACCAAAGGTCTGAACGCCTTTCACGACACCGTCATAGGATGCGCCAACTTCAGGAACAAAGCAGATTTCTTTGATGATTGATTGAGCTTTTGCCAATCCATCAGCATCAGTGCCACTGATTTCAATGCGACCAACCTCTTCAATCTCCTCAAGGGTGATGGTTGTGTTGGTGTCAGCTTGAATGCCTTGAATGATCTTGCCACCAGGTCCGATTACGCCGCCAATGTATTCCTTAGGAATCTCCATGACAACCATTTTCGGTGTGTGTGGCTTGAGCTCTTTGCGGGGTGCGTCAATGGTCTTAGCCATTTCTTCACCGATGTGCTTACGGCCAGCATTGGCTTGCATCAAAGCTGTCTCAAGGATTTCATAAGAAAGTCCCTTGACCTTGATGTCCATCTGGCAGGCAGTGATACCCTTTTCAGTACCGGTGACCTTGAAGTCCATATCGCCCAAGTGATCCTCGTCGCCAAGAATGTCACTGAGTACAGCGAACTTGCCTGTCTTCTGATCGGTAATCAATCCCATGGCAATGCCACTGACGGGACGAATGATTTCAAGACCAGCATCCATCATGGCCATGCTTCCGGCGCAAACTGTTGCCATGGAGCTAGATCCATTAGACTCAAGAATTTCTGATACCACACGAATGGTGTAGCCTGATGAAGCAGGCACCATGCGCTTGAGTGCACGTTGTGCCAAGTTACCATGACCAATTTCACGACGGCTGGTGCCACGCATCATGCGAGCCTCGCCGGTAGAGAAAGGAGGGAAGTTGTAGTGGAGGTAGAATTTCTCATCACCAATCTTGGTAGCCGCATCAATGCGGTTGCTGTCCATTTTAGAACCGAGGGTAACCGTGGTCAAAGACTGGGTCTCACCACGAGTAAACAAGGCACAGCCATGTGGGCCAGGGAGCAAATCGACTTCTGACCAGATGGGACGAATCTCATCAGTCTTACGGCCATCAAGGCGAAGGCCATTGTCCAAGACTTGATTGCGAACAGCCAATGCTTCAACTTCATGGTAGTAACTACGAATCAAGCCCTCTTTCTCTCCTGCCTCTTCCTCGGGAAGGGTGGCAACAAAGTCAGTCATCACTTGCTTGAATGCTGCTGTTCGCTCATGCTTGTCAGCGATAGCTTTACCTGCAACAACATAAGCAGCATCATAGGTGGCATTTTTGATGGCTTTGCGAAGGTCCTCATCATGCACTTCGTGACTGTAGACACGCTTAGGGCTGCTGGTAGGAACCATTGCTGCAAGAGCAAGCTGTCCTTCAATTTGTGTTTTGATGACCTGATGGCCAATCTTGATGGCTTCAAGCATCTCTTTTTCAGAAACCTCATCCATCTCACCTTCTACCATGGTCACGCTATCAGCAGTTGCGCCCATCATGATTTCCATGTCAGCTTTCTCGAGCTGTGCATAGCTTGGGTTGATGACAAACTCACCATCAATACGAGCTACATTGACCTCAGACATGGGGCCATTGAATGGAATGTCACTGACGGCAAGGGCAGCAGATGCAGCTAAGCCAGCTAATGAATCGGAAGCAACGTCCTCATCGTAAGAGAACAAGGTGATGATCACCTGAACTTCTGCGTGGTAGTCCTTAGGAAACAAGGGGCGAAGCACTCGGTCAACCAAACGGCATACCAAGATTTCGCGGTCGTTTGGACGGCCTTCGCGCTTAAGGAATCCACCAGGAACGCGTCCTGCGGAGGCAAATTTCTCTTTGTATTCAACGGTCAAAGGAAGCCAATCCAGCCCTGGACGTGCTTCTTTGTTGGAAACGACAGTTGCTAAAAGGGCAGTGCCTCCTGAGCGGACAAGTACGGCGCCGTCTGCTTGACGAGCCATGCGTCCTGTTTCCAATGTGATGGTGCGGCCATCAGGGAGTTGGATGGTTTGGGTAATAGGTGTTGGTGCTTTCATGTCTTCTTTACTTCTGATTGGTTTACGGCGCCCCGATTAAATTGAGCTGAAAAAGGCAACTCAGTATGAATTACCTTTCCAGTGTTGCGTTTGTCTTCTGCAATTATTTGCGAAGACCCAGCTTTTCTACGATGGCACGGTAGCGCAAGATGTCTTTGTCTTGAAGGTAGTTCAAGAGACTTCTTCGCTTACCGACCAACAAAACGAGTGAACGCTCTGTGTTGTAGTCTTTGCGGTTGGCTTTGAGGTGCTCAGTAAGGTGAGCAATTCGGTAAGTGAATAAGGCGATTTGGCCTTCAGCGGTGCCGGTGTCAGCATCGTTCTTACCGTGTTGAGCGAAAATTTCGCGCTTTTTTTCTGGAGTCAGGTACATTCCTAAATCGTTATAGATAGTTGGTTGTAGTCCGTGGATCGGAGGCCGCAAAGGTAGGTAAAATTGCCCAGTGAGCGACTTATTTTTTTGAAGGATAAACCATGGTTAGCCATTGTGACATCTTGACTTTCAGGTCCTTGCGTTCCACGATGAAATCAAGAAATCCATGGTCCTCAACGAACTCACTGGTTTGGAAGCCTTCCGGCAGCTCCTTGCCAATGGTTTCTTTCACGACACGAGGGCCTGCAAAGCCTATGAGAGCTCGAGGTTCTGCGATGTTGATGTCACCAAGCATGGCGAAGGATGCCGTTACGCCACCAGTGGTTGGGTGAGTCAATACAGAGATGTAAGGAATCTTTGCGTCATCCAGCTGGCCAAGTCGGCCAGAGGTCTTTGCCAATTGCATCAATGAAATAGCTGCTTCCATCATGCGAGCACCGCCGCTTTTTGACACAATGATTAATGGGGTTTTTGTTGCCAAACTGTGATCGATTGCTCGCGCAATCTTTTCACCCACAACAGAACCCATGGAACCGCCAATGAATTTGAAATTCATGATGGCCATGGTTACGGTGATGCCATTCATTTCACCATGCCCGGTGGTGATGGCATCCTTCAAGCCAGTTTTCTTGCGGGTTGCCTTGAGGCGATCCTTGTAGGGCTTGGTGTCAGTGAATTCTAAGGGATCAACAGAAACCATGTTTGGATTGAGCTCGGTGAATGCGCCTTCATCAAAAAGGAAAGACATGTACTCTCTGGCATCAATGTGCTCGTGGTGACCACAATTGCCACAAACCCATAAGCTTTCTGCATGCTCATCGGTGGTAACCATCACCTTGCACTTGGGGCAGCTGTACCACAAGCCATCGGGGAACTCCTTTTTTTCCTCCGTGGCTGTCGTGATGCCAGATTTGATTCGTTTGAACCAGCCTTTTCCTTCTTCGTTCTCCATGGGCTTACGCAATGGTGATGTCCGTGTTAAGGTAAACGTCTTGAACAGCATTCAGCATGTCAATGCCTTCACTGAGAGGGCGTTGGAATGCTTTGCGTCCCAAAATAAGTCCCTGGCCGCCAGCACGTTTATTGATAACAGCAGTTGAAAGAGCCTCAGCTAGATCGTTGCTGCCGTTGGATGCACCCCCTGAATTGATGAGTCCAATGCGTCCCATGTAGCAATTAGCGACTTGGTAACGACAAAGGTCAATGGGGTGGTCCGAACTGAGTTCACTGTAAACCTTGTCATGGGTTTTACCATGACCTACAGCAAGGTATCCGCCATTGTTGGTGGGTAGCTTCTGCTTAATGATGTCAGCTTGAATGGTCACTCCGATATGGTTGGCTTGTCCCGTGAGGTCAGCTGAAGTATGGTAGTCTACGCCATCAACCTTGAAAGCACTGTTGCGGGTGTAGCACCATAGAATGGTAGCCATGCCAAGCGAACGTGCATGTTCAAAGGCTTCAGAAACCTCTTGAATCTGACGACGACTTTCTTCAGCGCCAAAATAGATGGTTGCACCAACAGCCACTGCGCCCATTTCGTAGGCATCTGCGACTGAGCCGTACATGGTTTGGTCAAACTGATTGGGGTAAGACAAAATCTCATTGTGGTTGATTTTCACAATGAATGGAATCTTGTGGGCGTATTTGCGAGACAAATTGGCCAACACCCCAAAGGTGGAAGCTACTGCGTTGCAACCTCCTTCCATGGCCAATTGAATGATGTTTTCTGGATCAAAATAGCGAGAGTTAGGGGCGAAGGATGCGCCAGCAGAGTGCTCAATGCCCTGATCTACGGGCAATATGCTCAAGTAACCGGTGTGGCCAAGTCTTCCATGTCCATAGAGTGTCTGCAGGGAGCCAAGTACCAGGTTGCTGCGATTGCTTGAAGCGAAATGTTCACTAACAAAATCGCCTGAAGGCAAATGGATATCGCTTTGATCGATGGCTTTACAGGTGTGACTCAGCAAGGATTCAGCCTGGTCGCCTAAAAGTGTGGTAAGTTGTTCCAATGACATAGTAATAGGTTTAAATGGTGTCTTGGGTTGTAATTAACAAAACTACTGCCAATTCAGTCAATGAACATGGTTTGCAGGAATAGATCAGACTTAATTGCCTGCTTGTTGCAGTGTCTGAATCATTTGAACCGGGTCATCGGCTTTAAACACCGCTGATCCTGCCACCAATACATCAGCTCCTGCAGCCTTGAGTGCAGCGGCATTGTCCTTGTTGACACCGCCATCGATTTCAATGAGCGTGTTGGAGCCTGCAGCGACAATCATGGCTTTGAGCTCGGTGATTTTATCGTAGGTTTTTTCGATGAATGACTGTCCGCCAAATCCGGGATTCACACTCATCAAACAAACCAAGTCACAGTCCTGAATCACATCCTTTAAAAGGGAAACTGGGCTATGTGGATTCAATGCCACACCAGCTTTCATGCCTTCAGCCTTGATAGCCTGTAAGCTGCGGTGCAAGTGACGACTAGCCTCTAGATGGACAGTCAAGATGTCTGCGCCAGCAGCACGGAAGTCCTTGATGTAGCGTTCAGGTTGCTCAATCATTAGGTGCACATCCAAGGGCTTGCTTGCATGGCGATTGATGGCGGCAAGCACAGGTAGACCAAAGGAGATATTGGGCACAAATACGCCATCCATGATGTCAATGTGAAAATAGGTAGCCTCACTGCCATTGATCATTTCAACATCGCGCTGCAAATTGGCAAAATCAGCGGAAAGAATGGAAGGTGCAATCATGGTAGGTTTGTTTGAAGCAAAATTACGGCAATGCGCATTACCTTTCACCGATGGCATTGAGCAAAAATAAAAGATCACAGATCCTATCCCTGCAAAGAAAAAAAGGCAGAGAAAGCTTGAGTCGTTTCCTTGTTGAAGGGCACAAAAGCATCAACGATTTCATCGAAGGCGGTTGGACAATGCAGACCCTGCTTGTCACAGAGAACAGCTCACTGGCAGACCAAGGTGAAGTGATTGACGAATCTGAATTAAGGGCCATCAGCGCCCTGGAGCAGCCCAGTGATGCTTTAGCTGTGTTCAGTCAGCAAACCCTAACGCCTCAGCAAGGGGGGTTGGTCCTGGTACTGGACCGCATCCAGGACCCTGGCAATGCGGGGACTTTGATTCGATTGGCTGATTGGTATGGTCTGGATTATGTTGCCTTCGCTAAGGGCAGTGTAGATCCCTTTAACCCAAAGGTTGTACAGTCCAGCATGGGTGCAATGGCCCGGATGCCTGTGGTATTGATGCCGGAGGAAGCATTGAGTCAACAGCTGACAGCAGAAGGCAGAACCTTGTTTTTAGCAGACATGGGCGGTAAGCCTGTCGAACAAATGCCATGGCCAGAGCGCAGCGCATTGGTGATGGGGAATGAGGGCGCAGGCCCTTCAGAACATTGGAAAACCGTAACAGATCAAGTGGTCAGCATACGTCGGGCTAAAGGCCGTCAAACAGAAAGCTTGAATGTAGCCATGGCTGGAGGTATCCTGATGCAGGCCTGGCATATCGCCTGATTCATTCAAAGGCAAAGACCCAGCCAACTGACCGGGTTTGCAGCAAAGGGATGGCCTGAGCAAAAGCTGTACCGTCATCGACATGCAAATTGCTTTGCCCGATGGTGATGCGGAATTGGGGGCTGAGTTTAAAATACTCAAAGTAAAAATCCATCCCTACAGCTACGTCAAAACCGTAGCCTGAGGCTTGCAGCTTAAAGAATCGGTCATCTATGACCTTTGCCTTGCTGGCTAAGTCCAATTGACCTGAAATGGCACCCAAGACATACCATCGATGGTTCCCAATTCGTTCAGTTTTCACCTTCAATTCCAAGGGAAAAATAATCAAGGATGATTCCATGCGACGAACGATGGACTTACGCTGGTTATCTGTGGGATCGATGGCATCAAAAATCAGCTGCCTTTCTCCCGCACTGTAGGTTGGGACAAAACGCAAATTCATGAAATTGTTCAAGCGAAGATCGCTGACGATGCCAACTGTGTAACCCCATTGAGGAACCAATTCAACGCCAAAAACCCCTGTGGGCCATTGGGTATCTGGTCGGTAATGAAAGCCCATGTTTTGGCTGCCAAGAATGAAGCCAAAATGGATCTGTTTTTGATCGTAGCGTGGCAGGTTGGGGCTTTGCACAGATTGTGCATGGAGTCCAAAGCTCAGAGCCACCATAAGACCAATTATTGGGATGCCTTTCATGGGGCTATAACGCAGCATATTGCTAGTTATTTTTTAGCTGTGTACAATGTGGCGATCCCAAAAGTCAAAGGACGGTGATGGAGATCACGGAAGCCAGCTTCCTGGAGTTTATCAAGAAAGGTTTGGCCATAAGGGAAGGCATCAACACTTTCAGGCAGATAGGTGTAGGCTGCATTGTCTTTGGAGACCAATCGGCCAATCACGGGCAAAATCACATTGAAATAGACGTGGTAAATCTGCTTGATCGGAAATCGCTCAGGCTGTGAGAATTCCAAGATGGCGATTTGGCCATCCGGACGCAACACCCGGCGCATTTCTTTGAGTCCAGGCATCAGGTTCTCAAAGTTGCGGACACCAAAGGCTACCGTTACTGCATCGTAGGAAGCATCCTTGTAGGGCAAGGATTCCCCATCGCCATGGGACAGGGTGATTCGGTCATCTAAATGCTTTTTTT
Source organism: Flavobacteriales bacterium UBA3442 (assembly GCA_002378565.1). Lineage (GTDB taxonomy): Bacteria > Bacteroidota > Bacteroidia > Flavobacteriales > Schleiferiaceae > TMED14. The sequence continues at coordinate 14,039 of DFSH01000056.1, forward strand.
CAATCTTCACTTGCGCAACCGCAAGCATGCTTTGAGCAATGTCAATGCCATCAATGTGACTGTTAGGAATGTGACTCAATGCGATGGCAAGATCACCTGTGCCAGTGGCCACATCCAAGAGGTCGATGGGTTGGTGTTTTCCCACAGCTTTGACCGTGATGTTGCGCCAGATCACATCGATCCCCAAGGAAAGGGTTCGATTCAGTAGATCGTAACGCTTTGCAATGGCATTGAACATGCTGGCAACTTGGGCTTTTTTGGAGCCCTCTTCGCTGTATGGTTTGACTGGTTTCATGGCTTATCCAACCTGAACGGAGGCTTTAGGGTAAGAATACTTAGTGCTGGCTTTTTTGCTGCTTGTTAGGGCAAAGGCCAAAGTTACGGTGCCTATACGCCCAATAAACATGCTTGATATCAAGATAATTCTGCCCATTTCACTCAATTCTTCGGTGATGCCGGTGGACCATCCAAGGGTACAAAATGCAGAGACCTCTTCAAAGGCCAATTGTTCCAAACTGAGGTGTCCATCAGTGATGCTGAGCAATAAAACGCCAAGAAATATGGAAGAGGCAGAAAACAAAAATATAGACGAGGCCATGTTCAGTAGCCCAGTGGGGATGGTGGTTCTTGAGAATTCTACCCTTTTTTGCCCCCGAATGGTTGCCATGGCATTGAGGAATACCAAGGTGAATGTGCTGGTTTTGATGCCGCCAGCTGTTGAGCCTGAACTGCCACCAATGAACATGAAGATGATGGCGATTATCAAGGTGGGTGTGGTCAAGGCGCCAACGTCAACCGTGTTGAAACCTGCTGATCGAAGCGTGACTGATTGGAATAAAGCTGCGAGACTTCGCTCCGCCCATGACATGCCCGCAAGGACCCCATTGGATTCCAGTAAAGCAAAAAGCAAGGCGCCAACAGGTATCAGTATGATGGTGGCATAGAGAGCAATCTTGGTGTTGATAGTCAAATGCGTCCATGGGTTTTTTCTTCGATTCCTCGTGGCCTGCGAGCTGAAGAGGTCATGGATCGTGGTGAAGCCCAATGCCCCAAAAATGACGCTGAGACCTATGATGACGACAAAGGCGGTGTTGTTTGTCAACAAGGGGTTGGCCAAGCCCTCAGGCATCAGGCTGAATCCAGCATTGGTGAATGCTGACACTGCATGAAAGGCAGAGAAGAAGACCTTGTCACCCCAATGTTCAAATGGGTAATCCCCCCATGAAAAATAGAGCAAAACCATGGTGATGGCCTCAAAGAACAAGGAAAAACGGATAATTTGCTTCACGAGGATACCGCCCCCCCCGCTGCCACCACCTGATTGCATCAAGCTTCCAATGCGCCGACCCATGGAGGGGTTCGCAAGCAGTGCAAGCATGCTTGCAAAGGTGAGAAAGTTCAACCCACCCAATTGGATGAGAACCATCAAAACAAATTGCCCTTTGAAGCTAAGAATGGATGTGATATCCATGACATTCAGTCCTGTGACAGACACAGCTGAAACGGACGTAAACAAGGCGTCCATCAAAGGAATACTTCCCTCCGTGTTTGACATTTCAGGCATGGCAAGAAGACCTGCACCGACAACTGCCAAGCTCACAAAACTGATCACCAGCATGCCTGCGGGATTCATTCCTACCTTAGGAAGGAAGCGACTGGCCTTGCCAACTTCAAGTGCCACAAACAGCAAGAAATAACCTTGCACAAAGATCATGAAAAGGGCCTCAAGGTTATCCAGGCCAAGGGTTTGACCTAAGGACTGAATGATATGCTCATCGAATAGGTTGACGGCTAAAATGTACAGTGCCATGGAGCCCATGAATAGCGCTTCCCATCGCCTTTCCTTGATGTCTTGCCAGGGTGAGAAGGAGAAAAAGAGCTGAATCAGGTACTTGATCAAGTAAAAGGCAATGGTTCCTTTCAACAGAAGCTCTACCAACAATTCTTCTGCGTCATTGAGTTGAAAGCCATGGTATGCCATCAAGGCCGCCACCGAGGTTAAGGACAAGGGGATGCTGATGCGCCGAAGCCACAAAAGCATGCCCGGCTTTGAGTCATAAATGCGCAAGTTGACCCATTCTCGAATCTGATTGATTTGCTGTTGCAGTTTGCTTCCCATCACCTAT
>DFSH01000081.1 GCA_002378565.1 Flavobacteriales bacterium UBA3442
TCTTGATGAAAGTACCTGGATGAATCAGCCGTATGGATTTCATCAATCACAACGATTTGACCATCAGGCAGTTGACCAAATTCATACTTGGTGTCAACCAATATCAAACCTTGCTTAGCCGCCATTTCCGTTCCTCGCTGGAACAATGCTTTGGTGTAATCCTCCAACTGTTGGTAATCACTGGCTGAAACAATGCCCTGACTTATGATGTCCTCACGAGAAATGTCCATGTCGTGATCCCCTTGATCTGCTTTGGTCGATGGGGTGATGATTGGCTCAGGCAATGGGTCATTTTCTTTGAGTCCATCAGGCAATTTCACACCGCAAAGCAAGCGATCTCCTTCAGCATAGGTCCTGGCAGCATGGCCGGCCAAATAACCCCGAATCACCATTTCAACCTTGAAAGGCTTGGCAGCGTAACCCACAGCAACCACTGGGTCAGGCGTTGCGAGCAACCAATTGGGGACAATGTCCTCAGTTGCCTTCAAGAAATGGGCCGCCATTTGATTGAGGACTTGGCCCTTGTGTGGAATAGCTACCGGTAAAATAACATCAAAGGCAGAGAGGCGATCACTGGCAACCAAAGCCAACAAGCCATGCTCAAGGAAGTGCACATCTCGCACCTTCCCTTGGTAAAGGTTAGATTGACCCGTGAATGTGAGAGAGCTGTGGTCCATGGTATGAATTTTTAGCTGCCTAAAGCTAGAATGATTTGCTCCGTGTTGGCTAAAGCCGATTGAGGTACTTTTGAAAGGACAAATTTACCATAAATGCCCATCGTCTCACTCACCACAGATTACGGCTGGAAAGATCCAGATGCCGCTGCCATTCGCGCAGGATTGTACAGTGAAATGCTGCGACATCAGGTGGCTTCACCCATGGTTGATGTCAGCCATGACGTCAGTCCACGAAACCATCAAGAGGCTGCCTACATTCTTGGCGGGGCCTACAAGGCTTTCCCTAAAGGTTCTGTTCACCTCATGCTGATCGATTGTCGACCCATGGTGAACCATCCACCCATTGCGGCCATGATTGATGGTCATTACTTCCTGACACAGGATCATGGCGGGCTTTCTCTGCTCTTCCCTGGCCGACAGCCCGATGAATTGGTGACCATCGATATGCGAAACCGCTTAGACCTCACCGACCCCGGAGACATCATGACCGCAGCTGCTGCACACGTGATTGCAGGCGGCACCATCAGCACCTTAGGGCCACCCAGGCCCCAATGGAATCAATTGCAGTCCACCCATCCAGAAATTCTGGACCGCAACCATGCCATTGTTCATGTACAGTACGTGGATCACTTTGGCCAAGTGGTCACCAATGCCCGTGAAACCTGGCTCAAAGAATGGCAGCAAGGGCGGACACTGAAGGTGCTCGCTCGTGGCATGGTCATCGATAGATTCATCGACAATCTGGGTGAAAAAATGGACCCAGGGTCCCGCTACATGCGAATCAATGACATGGGATTCCTTGAATTGGGGATTTCTTGGCCTGGCCAACACGGCGTGAACACAGCCAGCAACCTCTTTGGGTTAGGCCTGCAGGACCCCGTTGAATTGCAATTGCGCTAAGGCTTGCGTGTCAGCAATTTTAACCGAGATTTGACCCCTGCATGCTGCATATCGCCTACAAAGAATTCTGCTCCTTTTTCCAGTCGTCCACTGGGGCATTGATCTTGTCCATCTACATGGGTTTCAATGGTGTGATTCTCTGGGTATTGGATGGGCCATTCAACTTGCTTGACAGCGGTTATGCTCAACTGGACGGACTGTTCATGCTCAGCCCTTGGCTTTTTCTATTGCTCATTCCAGGCATTGGCATGAAAATGGTCGCTGAAGAGAAACGTTCAGGAACCTTGGAGTGGCTTCTCACCAAACCCTTGACTGAATGGGATATTGTGCTAGGCAAATGGTTGGCTGGTTTGAGTCTCATCCGGCTTGCCTTGGTTCCAACAGCGGTTTATGTGATCACCGTGCAACAAATGGGCAACCCCATTGGTAACATTGACCTGGGAAGCACGGCGGGGTCCTACCTAGGACTGCTGTTGCTTGGAGCGTCCTACCTCAGTGTGTCCATTTTTATTAGCAGTTTAACAGACAATGCCATTGTGGCCTTGGTCATGTCATCCATGATTTGCCTCTTCATGTACACAGGGTTTGATCAAATAGCCGACATGATGCCAGTCAATAACCATGGGCTTTTCTGGCGTCAATTAGGCATCAGCGAGCATTACAGTTCTATCAGCCGCGGGGTGGTTGACTCCCGTGACATCATCTACTTTCTATGCCTTTGCGGCATCTTTTTAGCAGCATCTGTTACCGCCCTTAAACGAAGAAATTGGTCATGAAACGCTCAGTGAAAGACATGCTAGAGCTTCTTGGCATCGCAGGGGGCTTGTTCCTGCTTGCATGGCTAAGCCAATCTTGGTTTGTGAGATTTGACCTGACAGAAGATCAGCGATTCACCTTGTCTGACGCAACAACGGCATTGGTTGAAGACATTGATGAGCCCTTGCTCTTTGTCATCTACCTCGACGGCGATCTCCCTTCAGGATTTGAACGCCTTAAAGCTGAGACCAAGCGCATGCTTGAGGAATTCCAAGTCTTGAATTCCAACGTGCAAATACGCTTTGAAAACCCGTCCGACAACCCCGACCCACAAACCAGAAGGGACACCTATACCCAATTGAGGAATCAAGGCCTGGCAGCTATTCAGATTGAAATTGAGCAAGTGGATGGTGTTCGGAAACAGCAAATCTTCCCCGGCGCCATGGCCAGCCACAAAGGCAGAATCTGGCCAGTTCAATTGTTGATTGAGCAATTTGCTACTGCACCAGAAACACAGATCAATGCCTCCATTCAAAACCTTGAGTATGTGTTGGCGTCTGCTCTGCGTGGATTGACACAACCTTTGACCAAGCACATCGCCTTCATTGATGGTCACAATGGCTTGTCCGAGATGGAAACCGCTTCCTTGGAATCAGTCCTTGAACGCAGCTACCAGGTCAGCCATTTCAACCTAAGGGAGTACCCTGTAGACAGCCTAACGGGTGGGATTTCCTTGGACTTGCAGATGCGACAACTCAACGCCTACGATTTGATCATCCTGGCAAAGCCTCGATCAACGTTCTCTGATTTGGACTTGTGGTTATTGGATCAATACCTCATGCGCAATGGCCGGGCCATCTTCTTGGTTGAAGCCGTTCATGCAGAACTTGATTCCTTGTCATTTGCTCCTGAGTTTCTAGCCTACCCCATTTTGGATGCCACGGGACTTGACGCACCCTTGTTCACTTATGGTGTTCGGGTGAATACCGCCTTGTTGCAGGATTTGGTTTGTGCTGGCATACCCAGTGATGTTTCACGCAAGACCCTCAGACCATGGGCTTATTTTCCTTTGTTCTTGCCACAGGTTGAGCACCCCATTGCGAAAAACCTCAATGCCATTCGCATGGAATTTCCAACCACATTGGATACCATTGCTGTACCTGGCGTGAAGAAAACCGCCCTGTTGTTGTCATCGCCTTACGCAAAGCGCCAACCAACACCTGGCAAGGTGAGCCTTGCCACACTTTTCAATGAGCCGGATCGTTCGCGATTCCAAGAGTCCGCATTGCCTACAGCCATGTTGCTGGAAGGTGCTTTGCCCTCATTCTACGCCAACCGGATCACACCGATCACCTCCCTTGGCGCTGCACCTGATGTGGCACGTGATGCCAAACTGCTTGTTGTTGCCGATGGCGACTTCATCAAGAACCAACGCAACCTAGTAATTCCTGACATCCCACGGGGCCTGCCATTGCCATTGGGCTTTGATCAATTCTCCAGGCAGCAGTTTGGCAACCAAGATTTCATGCTCAATGCCGTGGATTACATGCTTGAAGGGGGTGGATTGATTGATGTACGCGGGAGGGATATTGTCATGCGCCTGTTGGATCAGCAGCGCATTCAAGCCAACAGAGACCTGTTAACATGGGGCAATGCCCTCCTCCCTGTGCTCATTGTTCTGCTATTAACCAGGTTATACCAGTGGCGCCACCGACGACGTTCACATCAACACCATACTCCATCATGACTTCTTACTGGAAGCCCGTTGCCCTGTCCATAACCCTTATCGCCGTCATCCTTTGGTGGCTGTTCCCATCAGCCAATGATGGCTTGTACGATGAGGGCATGCACAACTTTGCCATTGAAGACACCTCAGCCATCACGTCAATCATGATTTGGGACCGCAGCCCTGACACCGTCATTTTACGCAAACATGGACAAAAATGGGAGGTCAATGGACTACACCCGGCAAGAAAAGGTGCCGTTGATGAGATCCTGGAAACCCTGTACCGAATTCGCTTGAGAAGCATCCCTCAACAAGCAGCCGTCAAAAATATCCTCACACAATTGGCCGTGCATGGCAAGCAGGTAACGATCTATGCCGGCGATCAGGTAGTCAAGCAATTTCAAGTTGGGTCCGAGACCATGGACATGCTAGGTACTTATATGTTGATGCAAGGCTACAGCCAACCAGTAGCCACCCACATTCCTGGATTCAATGGCTTCCTCAGCAGCCGTTTCTTTTTGCGAGAAGACCTCTGGCGCAGCCGGAACCTCTTCCCCCATTCATCAGCCATTGTTGGGATGTCCATCTTGTACAGCGAGAACCCACAAGGGTCTTTTTCAATGAATGACCAAAAGCAATTCACCACCATCTCAGGGTTAAGCATGATCAATGGCATGGCTTCTCAAGCCATGATGAAGGCCATCCAGTCCGCCAAGTATGAAGGCATGATCATTCCCTCAGATAAGGTCTGGAACAAGCTTGACTCGATAGGTAAAACAAGGCCAGCCATCTTGATTGAGGTGTCATACGGCGATGGAAGTCAAGCCAGTATGTCTTGCTACCACGTGCCTGGCGGAGAAGATATCATAGCTGCTGATGGGACAATACTTGAGCATGATCCCGACCGTTTTTATGCCCTACTAAGCGATGGAAGGTCAGCCTTGGTGCAGCGTTATGGCCTTCAACACTTGTTGAAAACTTCCCTTGATTTAGGCTTTCCCATGCAGTAATTTGCAGGCATGAAGTTCATCGCATCAAGTGGCCAGCTACTCAAGGCCTTACAAACAGTTGGAGGTGTCATCCAGACCAACAACACCCTACCCATCCTCGACCATTTCCTGTTGGAATTGAGCCAAGGTCAATTGACCTTGACGGCCTCTGACTTGGAAACAACCATGACCACCACCTTGGATATTGAGACGGAGGGGGAAATCACCGCAGCCATTCCTGCTCGCATCCTGTTGGATACCGTTAAGAGCTTTCCTGAGCAGCCGTTGACATTCACCTTGAATCCCGACAAGCACAGCGTGGAGGTGAGTTCAGACTACGGCAAATATGCCCTGTCCTACGTCGATGCAACTGAATACCCCAAGGCAGCTGCTCTCAGTGATGCCGCCTCAATCAGCATGCCAGCCAATGTCTTGACTTCAGCCTTGCACAAAACACTTTTCGCAGCGGGCAACGACGATTTGCGGCCGGTCATGAGCGGGGTGTTCTTCCAACTCACATCCGATGGATTGACTTTTGTGGCAACGGATGCACACAAGCTGGTTCGCTATGTGCGGACTGATATCAAAGCTTCAAACACATCTGAGCTCATCATTCCAAAGAAGCCATTGAATCAACTCAAGGCAACCCTAGGGCAAGGTGATGACATCGTGACCATGCATGTGACGGAGCAAAATGCGCAGTTCAGCTATGGCAATGTGACCTTAATCTGCCGACTGATTGATGGCAAGTACCCCAACTTTGAGGCCGTTATACCTAAGGACAACCCCAACAAACTCACAGTCGATCGTGGCACCTTGCTCAGTTCAGTTAAACGCGTCAGCTTGTTTGCCAACAAAACCACCCACCAGATTCGGTTCAAGATCACTGGCAATGAACTGACCATTTCTGCAGAAGACCCCGACTTTGCCAACAAGGCCCATGAGCGCCTCACTTGCCAATACGATGGATCAGACATGGAAATTGGTTTCAATAGCAGATTCATTGTGGAAATGCTGAATAATTTAACTAGCGATGACGTGGTCATGGAGCTCTCAGCACCCAACCGTGCAGGGCTTCTGTTCCCTGAAAGCGGACTGGAGGATGGTGAGTCCATCCTCATGCTGGTCATGCCTGTCATGCTCAATCAATGACCCTCTAGGCCACTGCATGTGGCCTTTTTTTTACACCTCAATTACTCACACCATGGCCAACGGATTTTTTCGCCCCCCCTACCCTGAAAACGAAGCAATCAACGACTACGCTCCTGGTTGCCCTATTCGTGAAGACATATTATCAACCTATGAAGACATGCTCAAAGGCCATGTGGACATCCCCATGTTCATTGGCGGCAAGGAGGTTCGAACCAATGAGTTAAGGGATTGCCGTCCACCTCATGATCACAAGAAATTGATCGGACAATACCATTGGGGTACTGGCCAGCATGCAAGCGATGCCATCGATGCCGCACTGAGCGCACACAAAGCGTGGGCAGCGATGCCATGGACAGAGCGCGCTGCCATTTTCTTGCGTGCAGCAGACATGGTTTCTGGTCCATACCGAGCAAAAATCAATGCAGCCACCATGTTGGCTCAATCCAAAACCTTATTCCAAGCTGAAATTGATGCTGCTTGTGAGTTTGCCGACTTTTTGCGCTTCAATGTGCAGTACATGACTGACATCTATGAGATGCAGCCTGACAGCTCAGCCGGTGTATGGAATCGCGTGGAGTACAGGCCCTTGGAAGGCTTTGTCTTTGCATTGACACCCTTCAACTTCACAGCCATTGCAGGCAACTTGCCAGCGGCTCCTGCCTTGATGGGCAATGTGGTTGTTTGGAAGCCTTCTGATAGCCAAATCTATTCTGCTTGGGTTGTGATGGAAATATTCCGCAAAGCTGGCATGCCTGCTGGCGTGATCAATTTGATTTACGCAGATGGCCCTGAGGTGGGCGATGTTGTGTTCAAGCACCCCGACTTTGCAGGCTTGCATTTCACTGGGTCAACCGGCGTTTTCAAGCACCTTTGGAAGGAAATTGGTCAAAACATTGACCGTTACAAATCCTACCCTCGGATCGTAGGTGAGACTGGCGGCAAGGATTTCATCGTTGCGCACCACAGTGCTGATGCCACTGAGCTAGCTACCGCTTTGAGCCGTGGCGCCTTTGAATTCCAAGGGCAAAAATGCTCTGCCGTTTCTCGGGCATACATTCCTGAGAGCTTATGGCCTGAAGTGAAAAAGCAATTGCTTGACAACATCCAAGACTTCAAGATGGGGAGCCCTGGTGATCCCAAGAATTTCATGACTGCTGTGATTGACGAGCGTTCCTTTGATAAAATTGCTGCCTTCATTGATGACAGCAAACAGCAAGATGATGCAGACATCCTAACTGGCGGGTCCTATGACAAGTCCAAAGGCTACTTCATCGATCCTGTCGTGGTTCACACAAGCAATCCACATTTCAGAACCATGTGCGAAGAAATCTTTGGCCCATTCCTCACCATTCACACCTACCCAGATGCAGATTGGACCAAGACGTTGGCATTGGTTGACTCAACCAGCCAGTACGCCCTGACAGGTGCGGTCTTCTCATTGGATCGTTACGCCATCAATGAAGCCTTGGAGGCCTTGACATTTTCTGCTGGCAATTTCTACATCAACGACAAGCCATCAGGTGCAGTGGTTGGCCAACAGCCATTTGGCGGAGGCAGAGGATCTGGCACCAACGACAAGGCGGGATCTGCACAAAACCTGCTTCGATGGGTTTCTCCTCGAACCATCAAGGAAACCTTGCTCCCTGCAAAATCCTACCCCTACCCTTACATGGACTGAACGAAAAAACCCGCAGATCGCTCTGCGGGTTTTTTCATGACTTGTTTGCTGGTGACGATGGTTGTTTAAGCCATTTCAAAAGCATTCTGTGATCAGGGCATGACTATTTCGGGTCTTGCGCTGTCTTCAGCTTGGTGATGCAAGGTCACAATGCACTTGGTTTCGTAAAATTCCGATCCCTTCATCCATTGCTTCAGTTCTTGGACTTCAGCGTCCAAGCCCTTGAGCTCTGATTTCAAACGACCACCCTTGAGGGCATAAATCGGTCCACCCTCTACAACTTGACCTCTTGTCCATGTCAAAAGCTGGCTTGCTGGTGCCACCGCGCGGGTGACAATGGCATCCCAAGGGCCTTTGAGCTTCTCAATGCGACCGTGGTAAGCACTGATATTTGGTATGGCCATCGCTTCAGAAACTGCTTGAACCACACGGATCTTTTTCGCCATGGAGTCGTTCAGTGTCCATTGTACGCTGGGAAATGCAATAGCCAGAGGAATGCCCGGGAAACCACCGCCCGTACCCAAGTCTAGGATATTCATGTCAGGCTGAAAGTCAGCTGCCAGGCCTAAGGTAAGTGAATGGAAGATGTGTCGCTCCCATAACAGTTCCATGTCCTTTCTCGAAATCACATTGATGCGAGAATTCCATTCCTTGTAAAGGTCAGGTAAGCGTTGAAGTTGCTCAATGGCTTCTTTCGTCAGAAAGGGGAAGCGCTTGAAGTCTTTTGCAGTGGGAGGCTTGATTGTCATGATCGTCGTATTCGCAACAAGGTTTTGATCCAGTATAAGGGGCTCAATAAGCCCATGGTCCATGAATGATCACTTGCACACCAAATCATGCTCAATGTGTAAGCGTTTAACAATGGCAAGATGGTAAGAGATCCGCTAATGAGCAAAAAACGATCAATTGGGCCCTGAAACCCTACGTCATAAAGAGGTTTCGCAATCAATAGGGTCCATAAAAGCAGGTGAATTGCCTGCAAAATTCCTGCAATTTTAAGGCCATTTCGCTCTTTCCACTTCCTGTGCTTGTGAACACGCACATCCATAGGCAGTTCAAATCGCGGCAATAAGGCCATATTTTTAGCTAAAACTGGCCTGACTTGGCCCAGTTTCGCTAGATCATTCATCAAGAATTCAATGGTTCCTCCATCGAGATGCATGTGGGACAAAAAGCCCTTGACCTGAAAAAAGGATTTGACATCAATAGCAAAGGCACTCGCCTTAAGTCCGGTTGCACGGCCAGCGTTCACTTGACGTCTGGCTGCATGCAGGTGCTCCATGGCATGCTCAAATTGTAACCAAAGTCCACCCAGTGACTGTGACCATGTCCAAGAGGCCAATACACGACCACCCAGAGGTTCCATCATCGTTGACAGCCATTGATTCAACTGCTCGGGTGGTTGGAATTGCAGATTCACACAGACAGCATAGCGGGTGGTGCAAGCTTTGAACCCAAGGGTGTAGGCTAGCTTACTGCTGTCCTGAAATCGCACCGATGGCGGGACATGAACAGCATGCATGTGAGGGTAAGCTTTGATCAACTGATCCAAGGCTTGTCTCGTTTGACCCTGGCTTTGGTCATCAACCACAATCACCGGGGTATTTTGGGTGTGTGGGTGTGATTGCAATGCCTCAATCCAAGGCTTCACATGATCAGCAGCATCCTTGCCAAGCAATACCAAGGTCATGTCAGAGGTCGGCGTAAGGGTATTCTGTCGCCATGATGGCCATAAAGCGATGATAGATTTGAATTGGGCAAGCAAGAGAGCCAATGTTATCACACTGAAAAACAGCCATGTAGCATACATGACATTCAAACCCTTCAAGCATTCCCAGCACATTTCCATCTGAGCAAAAGTAGTCAAGGTCATTCCGCTATTTTTACAACATGCAATTTGAACTCAAAGGCAAGGATCTCAAGAGCGCTGCACGTGCCGGCATCCTGCATACTGATCACGGTAAGGTGCCCACACCGATCTTCATGCCCGTAGGCACACAAGGATCAGTTAAAGGGGTGCATCCCCATGAGCTCAAGGATGACATCAAGGCACATATCGTTCTTGGCAACACCTACCACCTTTACCTAAGGCCAGGCATGGACATCATGGGACGTGCAGGCGGTCTGCATGCTTTTAGCACCTGGGATGGACCCTTGCTCACCGACAGCGGGGGCTTTCAAGTGCATTCGCTCAAACACATGCGTAAAATCACAGAGGAAGGCGTCACCTTCAAGTCACACATCGATGGCAGTAAGCATGTATTCACACCAGAATTTGTGATGGATGTACAACGTCACATTGGTGCTGACATCGCGATGGCATTTGATGAGTGCACCGACTACCCTTGTGAAAAAACCTATGCAAGAGAGGCCATGCATCGCACCCATCGGTGGTTGGACCGGAGCATGGCTGCATGGGAAGCATCTGAGCCGCTCTACGGCCACAATCAAGCCCTCTTTCCCATTGTGCAGGGCAGCACCTTCCCTGACCTTCGCAAGGAGTCCGCAGAAGTGGTTGCCAGCAAAGGTGCGTGGGGCAATGCCATTGGCGGACTGAGTGTGGGTGAGCCAGCTGAAGAAATGTATGCCATGACCGACTTAGTCTGCAGCATCCTGCCTGAAGACAAGCCTCGCTATTTGATGGGTGTAGGAACCCCTGCCAACATCCTTGAAAACATTGCCTTAGGCGTGGACATGTTCGATTGTGTCATGCCAACACGGAATGCTCGCAATGGACAGATTTTCACCTCAATTGGCATCATCAATCTCCGGAATGCCAAATGGGCAAAGGACTTCAGTCCACTGGACCCGCATGGAGATGCCAGTGTCGACCAGCGTTACAGCAAGGCCTATGTCAGGCACCTTTTTCATGTGAATGAAGCGCTTGGTCGGCAGATCACCTCCATCCACAATTTGCGTTTTTACCTCTGGCTTGTAGAGACAGCGAGAAAGCATATTTTGGCAGGGGACTTCAGGCAATGGAAAGACCGCATGGTTCCCCAACTTCAAACCAAGCTGTAGGCCACCCGACGGCAGATCACCCATGAATCGCATAGACCGGTACATTCTCAGTAAATTTTTAGGCAACTTTGCCTTGTTCATGGGCTTGATCATGCTCATAGCGATGGTCTTTGATGTGTCCCAGAAACTGGATGATTTCATGGACAATGACCTGAGCCTTGCAACCATCTTGCTGGACTATTACTTGAACTTCATTGCCTTTTACGGCAACACCTTTTCTGCCCTTATCCTCTTTCTTTCTACTGTGTTTTTCACGGCTCGCATGGCCAATCAAGGTGAGATTTCTGCCATGTTAACCGGGGGGCTTTCCTTTGGTCGACTGATGCGACCTTACCTGATTGGTGCAGCTGTTATTTGTTTGGCTTCTGCCAGCCTGAGCCACTTCATCATCCCTGGAACCAATAGCTCCCGTATCGCCTTTGAGGAGGCTTACATTCAGCACCGGGTCACTTCACGCCCCATTCATTTGCATCGCCAAGTCCTCCCGGGCCATTTCATTTATGTGGAGACCTGGAGTCCCGATCGCATGGGTGGCTACAACTTCACCTACGAACATTTTGAACAGGGCCGCATGGTGGACCGATTGAAAGCTTCTTTCATCAAATATGACAGCGTGAAAACTTCATGGCACATGGACAATTGGACATTGAGGCAGTGGCAGTCCAATGGGCACATGAGCCTGACATCAGGGGTGAGGCTGGACAGCAGTTTTGCATTTTTACCTCAGCAATTCAGCAGCAACAATCGGGGCATTGAAACCATGACCAGCCCTGAACTCTACAAAGCACTGAAACAGGTTAGGTTGAGCGGGTCTGAAGCCGTCCTTTTCTATGAAATGGAATGGTACCGTCGCAGCGCCTACCCCCTCTCTGCTTTCATCTTGGTTTTGATTGCAGCTGCCATGGCTAGCCGCAGCCAACGCGGTGGTATTGGGGCGCAAATTGCCCTGGGTTTGCTTGTGGCTGTCCTGTATATTTTCTTGATGCAACTGAGTAGCACCCTCGCCAGCACCCACATGACCAGTCCATTGGTTGCGGTATGGGTGCCAAACATCCTCTTCCTAGGGGTGGCGATGCTTGCCTACCGGCGCGCCTCTAGCTGAAAGGTTTTTGCGCCTTTCTTATTCACATGTTACTATTTACCCTCACAAATCTTGTAAGTTTGAGCCCTATCACATAGCTATGGAATACTTGGATTTTGAAAGCCCCATCAAGGCACTGGAAGATCAAATCACACAGGCTGAAACCTTATCAAAGGACAGCGGTGTTGACATGAAACAAAGTGTCAAAGATCTGAAGGTGAAACTAAAGAAAGCCCATGCTGAGGTTGCAAAGAACATGACAGCGTGGCAAAAGGTTCAAATGAGCCGTCACCCAGATCGTCCGCACACCTTGGCATACATTAATGCCTTGACCGATGGAAGCTTCATCGAACTGCATGGCGACCGACGCGTGAAGGACGACAAGGCCATGATTGGTGGTTGGGGAAGCATTGACGGAGAAAGTTTCCTCTTTGTTGGTCAACAAAAGGGCAGCAATACTAAAATGCGCCAGATGCGCAATTTCGGAATGGCTAACCCTGACGGTTACCGCAAGGCCCTTCGCTTGTTCAAGCAAGCTGAGAAATTTGGCCGCCCCATTGTTACATTGATTGACACCCCTGGAGCCTTCCCCGGACTTGTCGCAGAAGAACGCGGTCAAGGAGAAGCCATTGCCCGAAACATCCTTGAGATGACTCGCCTTCGTGTGCCCGTGATTTGTATCATCATTGGCGAAGGCGCTTCCGGTGGTGCTTTAGGCATTGGTGTTGGTGACCGTGTGCTCATGCTTGAAAACACCTGGTATTCCGTAATCAGTCCTGAAAGCTGTTCCTCCATTCTATGGCGCAGCTGGGATCACAAGGAAACTGCAGCATCTGCATTGAAACTGACGGCGAATGACATGAAAGGCAATGGCCTGGTTGATGGCATCATCAAAGAACCCTTAGGTGGTGCACACCGTGACCGAGAGGGCATGTTCAAAATTCTTCGAAAGGTTATTCTTGATTGCTACCAAGAACTCAAGGACATTCCAGCTGATGAATTGGTTGACACACGCATAGAGAAATTCGGTAACATGGGAGTCTTTCAGGAAGCCTAATTCACATGGAAGCATTCAAAAAAAATCCAGCTCAATCAGCAGCCTATAACCCAGGGGTCATTGACTTGCCAATGGGTGGGCGCATCCCCCCTCAAGCCATCGATCTTGAGGAGGCCGTGCTTGGCGCCTTGCTGATCGATCGTGATGCCTTGAGCAAGGTCATTGACATCTTAGCTGCAGAGAGCTTTTATGTTCAGTCCCATCAATTGATCTTCACTGCCATCCACCTACTCTTTGGTGAGTCCAAACCCGTTGACCTATTAACGGTTGCTCAGCAATTGAAGCAGGATGGGGTTTTGAAGCAAATTGGCGCTGAAGCCAAATTGGTGGATCTATCTACAAGGGTCTCTTCTGCCGCACACATTGAATACCACGCTCGCATTGTTGTGCAAAAGCACATTCAGCGAGAACTGATTCGCATCTCCAATAACATGATTGAAGAAGCTTATGAGGACAGCACAGATGTGCTTGATTTGTTGGACAAGGCTGAACAAAGCTTGTTTGAGGTATCTCAGGGCAACCTGAAGAAAAACTACGAGGGATCCAATGAGTTGGTGAAAGCCGCACTCAAACGCATTGAAGAAATATACAACAGTGATGGATTCTCCGGTATCCCTTCAGGTTTTGCTGGCATTGACCAAGTGACAGCCGGCTGGCAAGATTCCGACCTCATCATTATAGCTGCCCGACCAGGCATGGGAAAAACAGCCATGGTATTAAGCATGGCTCGTAACATTGCTGTGGATCACAACAAAGCAGTTGGGCTTTTCTCTTTGGAGATGTCTTCTGTGCAGCTCATCACCCGATTGATATCCTCAGAAACGGGCATCGATTCAGAGAAGCTGCGCAAAGGAAGCCTCAATGCCGTTGAGTGGGACCAGCTAACCAGCAAGGTTAAAACCCTGGAAGACGCGCCACTGTTCATTGACGACACCCCAGGCATTTCCATTTTTGACCTTCGGGCAAAATGCCGTCGCCTGAAGTCTCAACACGATGTAAGTATCATCATCGTTGATTACTTGCAGCTGATGACTGCTGGAGCTAGCAAGAACTCTGGCAACAGAGAGCAAGAGATTTCAAGCATCTCTCGATCATTGAAAAGCATCGCAAAAGAATTGGCAATACCTGTGATCGCTATATCGCAGCTGAGTCGTGCAGTTGAAACACGTGGCGGTTCAAAACGGCCTTTGCTTTCTGACTTGCGTGAATCTGGAGCCATTGAGCAGGATGCAGATATTGTCTCCTTCATTTACCGACCAGAATACTACCAAATGAGCGAGTGGGATGATGACGGAAGCCCGACGGATGGTCAGGCTGAATTCATCATTGCCAAGCACAGGAATGGTTCATTAAGCAACGTCCGGTTGCGCTTTGAGGGCAAGTTGGCAAAATTCTCTGACATGAATAGTGATTATGATTCGCTCAGAAAATCATCCAATCCGTCAACAGATGCCATCATTGAATCCAAGATGAACGAGAAAGGGCAATTTGGTTCAGTTACACCTGACAACAGTGACCATTCGCCGTTTTAAGGTGTAGCTCAGTCCTCAATTGAACATGCGCCAGCGAGCTGTCACCCGAACTGTGGCAGGCGGCAAAGGGTAATGCTCTGCCATGAATATGCCGTTGGGTAGCCAACCTTGATTGGCATTTTGTACATGAAGCTTCAATGACAGCTGGGGAAGCTCAAGACCAATCATGCCATGAATCACACCAGAAGCAGGCATCGAGTTCGCTTGCCTTAAGATGGCAAACTGGCCCCTTTCAGGAATGTAGACAGGTCGCTGCCAGCCACCAGACCAAGCACGTCCACTGACACCTACAAAGGCCTTCAGCCCCGGAGTCAAGCCCTTGACATCCCATTGACGGACCATCTCAGCCTCACCTGACCATGTTGGAAGGCAAAGCTCCGCAGTGCTTCCATATTGGTATCGAGCACGGTAATCGCTTTGCCAGGCATCATTCACCTTGCTGCTGCCATGATGCCATTCAATGGCAAAGCTTGACCATGCATCACGGGTTTCCCATTGGCCCATGCCCTGCCAATCATCCACGCGCAAAATGGGTTCCTCACTGCTGCCCTGGTAGCTCATGGTGATCCGATCATCCCACAGTGGAACCATCAGATGCTGTGAATTAATGGCATTCACCTGCATCCCTTCCCAGGCAAAAGGTTCTCGCTGGCGAATGGCCATTTCAAAAGGGAAAGCCTTGTTATCTCGAGTCAGCTTCAACTGATAGGCGCCTGACACCAGGTTAAGATGGGCAGTTACATCCGCAATTTTACTTGAACTATTCAAGTGAATAAAGGGATCCCACGCTGGGCCATGCAAGGAATCCTCACCTTGGTAGGCTTGGGTCTTGTAATCCATGCCAAAACCTATCTGCCATGACTTTTTCAAGCGCATGCCAACTTCCCATTGCCAATTTAAACTGACCAATGAGTCTGTCCACAGATCCACAGGTCGTGAAAATTGTCGCTGACCAACAAAGCCATTGGTCCGAACGAAGAAGTGATCATGTGCCAATCGCATATCCCAACGACTAAGCTTGTGCTCGCTACTCGCATTGGTCCACCGAGTAGTTACCAGCGATCGATTGCTCTGCAGCAAACTGTCCACCGTTAAAACATCGGTTTCCAAAATACCACCTGTCTCATTCACCCGGCCATGACTGGACTGGTAATCCACATTCCATGCCCATTGTTCATCCTTGGTCCAACCGTGCTGTTTGATGGTCAAGTTATCCATGAAATAGCTCTCTGTCAGCAAACTCCCATCTGCTTGGGTTCGTTTGTAGTGAACCAACCAATGGTTCCGGGGGTTCGCGCTGGCAGAAACCATCACCCCAAATACTTGACCATTTTGATGTGCAGATGCCCCATACCATTCCGTCACTGGCAGCGGCCCATAACGCATGGGCTCATGCAAGTCTGTCAATATTCCGACGTGACGCAACGTCGCATCCTCCACGGGCACGCCATGCACAGAAGGCCGCATGACATCCCAGGCATTGATGGACCCAAATGAGCTCAAGCGAAGTCCCTGAATGGGATCTTGCGCCACATGACCCCAGAGAGACGGCGCCTGGTGGTCTTTGAAATAATGGAGCGGTGGCAGCGCAGCCTGAGGGACATCCATCACCCAATCTGTATGCTTATCGATGAAGCCAAGCTGAGCTTTCTCAGGCAATGCCAGGCTGTCAACGTCCTGTGAAAACAGATTCACTGACAGGCAGAGCATGAAGACAAATAGTTTGAGTGGCATCAGGATAAAATTAGACAATCAATCGTTGTTCAACCCTGCTTGGATGGAGACTTGGTTCGTTTCAACCAACCATTCATCACTACCATGGCCAAGACGGCAAGAACACCTAAATAAAAATTGGGAGACATGGCCTCTGTCTCACCAAAAATGGCCAAGGCAATAAGGATCCCGTAAACTGGTTCAAGGGCCACGGTCAGGACCATGGTGAAGGGCGTCAAGCGCTTCATGATTTGCACGCTCACTGTGAAAGCAAACGTTGTACAAACCAGGGCTAAAATTAACAACCAGATCCAATCCATGGCACTGGTTTGTGAGATTACACCCACAACCTCTCCGCGGTAAAGCAACACGAAGGTCAGAGCCAATGCAGCAGCGGATAGCTCCCATAAGGAAATCACCTCTGAAGGTATTCGGTTAACAAGAAAGGCATTGCTGACGGCAAAAAGGGACACAATGGCTGCGCTAGAAATGCCCAATGCAATGGCGTACATGTCAGCTTGAAGATTCCCCAGTGCAAGGAGCATCCCAGACAAAACCCCAATGGCTAGCAACACCTCGCTACCTGCAATTCGTCGTTTGAATGCAATGGGTTCAATGATGGCAACAAACAACGGACCTGTACTCAGACAAGCTAAAGCGATAGAGACATTCGACTGTTTGATGCACTCAAAAAAGGTTAGCCAGTGAATGGCAATCAGAACACCCAACCCCGCCAACCTGATGCAATCCCTGAAGGGTGGCAATGCAAGGGATCTAGAGCGCATTAGCATAAAGCCAATCAATGCAATGGAGGCAATGGCTGTTCGAAGCCAAACAAGCTCCAAACTTCCCAAAGCAATTAAGCGCCCAAGTGAACCAGAAAAGCCCCATATCAAAACAATGACATGGAGCCAAAAAATAAAGGTCCAACGGGAGGATGATTGAGATAAAAATGCCATGGCAGGCAAAAATACTCTCAAAACTGGTATGATTAAAAACAAAAAACCCCCACTTTTCAGTGAGGGTTTTCGTAAAAGTTATGGCGGCGACCTACTCTCCCGGAAATACCAGTACCATCGGCGCAATTGGGCTTAACTTCTCTGTTCGGAATGGAAAGAGGTGATCCCCAACGCAATAGCCACCATGTTTTAAATATGATTATGACAATAAAGGAGCAAACATGTAAACAAGCATCCGGTAAAAAATCTACGGGTAATTAGTACTACTCGGCTATGACATTGCTGCCTTTACACCTGTAGCCTATCAACGTCCTAGTCTCGAACGACCCTTGAAAGAAATCTCATCTTAAGGTGGGCTTCGTACTTATATGCTTTCAGTACTTATCCCATCCGAACATAGCTACCCTGCGATGCAGCTGGCGCCACAACAGGTACACTAGAGGTTCGTCCGACTCGGTCCTCTCGTACTAAAGTCAGCTCCCTTCAAATTTCTAACGCCCATAGTAGATAGAGACCGAACTGTCT
>DFSH01000023.1:0-870 GCA_002378565.1 Flavobacteriales bacterium UBA3442
GTTTGGAACTCCGTGTCAAGATTGAAAACGGTAAATAAGCCTTCCGCTTTTTGCATCTTAGATAGATGAGACTTGATCCAACTGATGCGTTGTTCCGTTGCTTTTTTTGCTTTTTTAAAGCTCACTGAACGAGGGACAGATACACGAACACCCGTAAAAGGTTTAATAGTAATGTTTAAACGCTTTGCACGCTGGCTGCGAAATAAGGCCACATCAACGCCTTGTATATTTATAACCTGTTCCTCTATTTCCATCTCTAACTGCTTAGCTGGTTGACCAAATATAATACAGGCGTACCCTCATCCTTAGATTGGATGCAGGAGAGATCTATCATCGAATAGCAATGATGTTGCCGGTCAGAAAAGCCACAGAATTTTTGAAGTGAACGCAACACCTATTTCTAGGGTAAGCGAAGCTGTACCTTCGTGGCATGCGTCGATTGAGTCTTTGTTTCACCTTTTGCCTGCTTGGATCAATGGTGCAGGGTCAAGACTTCAGCAACAAGCCTTTAGCCGTCGCCTACATGCAGGATGTGAGAGGCATTGACAGTGCTCAATCATGGAGCTTGTCAGTCCTGCCATTCTTGCGCAATACAGAATTTTTTCATTACCAGCAGCCGGGCCGAACTACCATGGGAGCCATGAGCCGTTTGCTGTGGCAACAGGGGGATGCTCTGCGCATGGAAGTTGGCCTTTTGGTGCATCATGTGTTTGGTGGAGACAGTCATGTCCTTCCACACCTAACAGCGGTACAGCAGATTGGCGAGAAAGGTGATTGGTCATGGCGATTTGGGACATTGAACAACCCGGGTCATGGGTTGATTGAGCCCTTGTACAACCCGGATTTGTGGTTGAGGCGACCCGCAGAATA
>DFSH01000023.1:1145-7732 GCA_002378565.1 Flavobacteriales bacterium UBA3442
GAAAAAGAGAGCCCATTCAAGGAGGCTTTCACGATGGGAATGGTGACTAACCCTAGCTTTGAGGTGATTCCAAATGTGGCTGTTGGCCCTAGCGTGCAAATTCAGTTTCATCATGTGGGTGGGCAAATTGACAATGCGCCTCCCCAGCCCACAGGCAATCGATTCGATGGTGCCATCGGTCTGCATCTCATGCATGAAGGCAGTGTGCAAAGTCGGATTGAATGGCTTCAACTCTTCTATGCTGACCCAGATCAGCGATTTTCTCAAGTGAGTCAAGGCAAAGGCCAGTGGCTATCGCTCTCGCAAAAGAAGCCATTGAATGCAGGAAGTCATCTGCGTTGGGGGTTGGCCCACTGGCAGGGGCAAAAATTCTTGTCAGTTAATGGACAAGGTATCTACCAATACATGGATGTCCTTCCTGTGATGCTTGAAAACCAATGGCTCAAATGCAGTTTTCGATGGGAGAAAGCCTTGACTGATGATGTCCTGAGTGGTCAGTTATCTTTTGGGGTGGATCAGTACCTGGACCTCTTCAACAAGCAATGGTCCCCCGTGATGAGCCTGGCCTATGGACTGAGCTTGTGAACGGGTAGCTGCTTAAACCCCAGGTAATGTGATTTGGTAATGCAGGCCAAGCCCTATGAGGGCATGGTTCAAATACAGGCGTGTGCGCCAGTGATCACCCAAGGTATACGTGAGGGTGTAGTTGGGGCCAAAAATCACATCACCTCCCATGATGGGCTTAATCGAAGCACCTTCAAGCTCATTGAGCATGCCATAGCCAGTGAGGAATCCAAGTTGTAAGGCAGATTCAAGTCGGTCATTGTGCTTGTAGGACCACTCACCACCGAACATGAATGAGAGCTCTCCCCATGAATTGATCATCATGGCTTCATGCAAGACCCATTTTGCCTTATCTCCTTGCCAAAGGGGCACCTGCACGTTGAAAAGGGGGTGACTTTGATTGAAATGGTAAAACCAGGTGGTGTCTCTGAATCTGTGCGAATGTTCGGAATCACCAGGGAACTGTGTGCCGGATTGCCAGCTGCTGGGAACCTCAATCCAATCATGCAATTCAGCAGGTGGTTGCATATGGAAGGTGTGGAAATAGCCGAATTCCATGGTGATTTGCGCATGAAGGGCAGGAAGTGACGTAGATGCCAATATGATGGTAAGGAGGGTGCGTTTCATGCAGCGAAGATAAACCGATGTAAATTTGGCATAAGGCACTGTAACTGTATATCGTACACTAAGTATATTTGAGCCATGTTAAAACACCTTGTATTGTATGTTGTCTTGCTAGGAAGCCTCGTGATTCAAGGCCAAATTCTGACGATTGATCCGGCATTCCCTACACAGAACGATACGGTCACCATTGTCTACAATGCCAACGAAGGCAATGGCGCCCTCCAGTCAGTCAGTCCGGTCTATGCGCATGCAGGACTCATCACCACCAACAGTTCAAGCCCGACAGATTGGAAATTTGTGCAAGGCAATTGGGGTACCGCAGACCCCAATGTTTTGATGACATCAATGGGCAATGACTTGCACGCCATCAGCTACCATTTGCCCACCTTTCACAGCTTCAATGCCAGCGTTCAGACGGTGTTAAACTTAGCCTTTGTCTTTCGCGATGCAGCAGGGAACACTGTCGGTCGAAGCGCAGACGGTTCAGACATCTATTACCCGATTTATCCGGTGAATGCAGGCTTGTTGACGGCTTTTTTCAAGCCCTATGACTTTCAGATTGTCGCATTGAATGACACGCTCTCTGTTCGGGTGGCTTCGAATGCATCATCCATCCTTTCAGTCTATGACAATGGCGTATTGGTGGCCAGTGACAGCGCCACCAAGTTGATGCAGTTTGACTTGTCTGTGAGTTCAGTGGGACAGCACATGCTCGTGCTGGAGGCTGAAGATGGGTCATCCGTTGCGCGTGACACAGCTTACTATTTGACCAATGCACCGGTGTCGGTACAAAATCCGCCTGCCGGGCTGAAGGATGGAGCCAATGAGATCAATGATAGCACGGTTATTCTGCAGTTGCATGCGCCGGGCAAGCAATTTATTTACGTTCTAGGCGACTTCAACAACTTCATGCCTGATAGCAATTATTACATGAAGCGATCAGTCAATGGTGACAAATTCTGGCTAAGCCTTGATTTGCAAGCTGATACCCGTTATGCTTACCAGTATTGGATTGATGGGGCATTGAAATTGGCCGACCCTTACTCAGAGCTGATACAAGACCCCAATAATGACGGTGGCATCTCAGCAGCCAGCTACCCTAATCCGCATCCCTACCACAGCAATGCAGCGGGATTCACCTCATTGATCCACCCAGGTAAAGCCGATTACGTGTGGAAAAACACCAGCTTTCAGGCCCCAATGAAAAAGGACTTGGTCATTTATGAAATGCTGATTCGAGATTTTGTGCATGCCCGCAACTACGCCACGGTGATAGACACCTTGGACTACTTGCAGCGGTTGGGAATCAATGCCATTGAGTTGATGCCAAACAGCGAATTTGAAAACAATGAGTCATGGGGCTACAACCCGTCCTTTCACATGGCATTGGATAAATACTACGGAACGCCTGACATGTACAGGGAGTTCATCGATTCATGCCACAGCAGAGGCATCGCAGTCATCATGGATTTTGTATTCAATCATGCCTTTGGCCAAAGCCCTTTGGTTCAGATGTATTGGGATGCGGCACAAAACCAACCTGCAGCTGACAACCCTTGGTTCAATGCTACCTGTCCCCATCCGCCTTATTGCTGGGGCAGTGACTTTGACCACCTGTCTCAGGCCACCAAGGATTTTGTTGACCGGGTCAACCTTCATTGGTTTGATGCCTTCAAAATTGATGGCGTTCGCTATGATTTCACCAAGGGATTTGGCAATGCTTCAGGGGGATGGGATGTCACAAGGCAAAACTTGATTAAGCGCATGGCAGATACCGTGTGGGCGAGTCACCCCAATGCCTACATCATTCTGGAACACTGGGCTGACAATGCAGAGGAGAAGTTGCTGTCCAACTACGGTTTCATGCTCTGGGGCAATGCCACCTACAACTACCGAGATGCAGCCATGGGCTGGGTGAATGGATCCAATTTCAGCTTTGGGGTTTACAAAAACCGCGGCTGGACACAGCCCCATTTGATCACCTACATGGAGTCCCATGATGAGGAACGATTGATGTACGATGTGCTCACCTATGGCAACAATGGAAGCAGCAGCCACAATGTCCGAAACCTCAATGTAGGACTTCGCCGGGCAGAGCTCACATCAGCCTTCACCTATTTGGTTCCTGGACCAAAAATGCTGTACATGTTTAGCGAGCTAGGCTACGATAAGTCTATCAATGACCCTTGCCGGGTGTGTAACAAGACCATTTTGTGGGGCTACCAAAACGTTTTGGAGCGCAAGCGACTCTACGACGTGACTGCAGCCTTGATCAACCTCAGACGAAGCCATCCAGTTTTCACCACCACTGACTTCACCTACAGTTTTGGTGGCTCAACCAAGCGCATCAATCTGTTGCACCCCAACATGAAGGCAATCGTGATTGGCAACTTTGACAACAGCATCAAAAGCATGGTTCCAAATTTTGCTCACACGGGGGATTGGTACGATTACTTCAGTGGTGACACCCTGAGCGTGAGTGACCCTTACATGACATTATCTCTAGCGCCAGGTGAATACAGGGTGTACACTGACAACAAATTGCAGCAGCCCACCATCACTTTAGGCAACCAGGAGTGGAGCCTTCCATCGATTGCGGTCCAGCTGCAACCTGTGCCTAGCGAACGTTTTGTGGATGTCTCATGGGCCATGCCAAGCCCTGTGACAGTTTACTTGCAAGTCAGGGACCTGCAAGGCCGCTTGTTGCTGGACAAAGCCTGGGATGCTGCACAGAGTCCGAATGCTTACCAGGTTGACATGCAGGCATTGCCGTCAGGCATGCATGTACTGACCTTGGATGTAGGAGGTCAACGCTCTCAGCATAAGCTTATCAAGCAATAAACCATCTGGCTTAACTTGCTGAGATGTCTCAATCACGTATTTCCTGGAAATATTTAGCCCTTGCTGCGACATTGGTGACGGGATCGTTGCATGCACAAGCCACTTACCATTTGTCCCGATCCATTGATGGACCTATCATCGCTGGCTCAATGATTGGCTTGAGTCTGGACTGGCAATGGCGATCACAGATGCAAGGCTTCAGCGCATCCGATTTACAAGCTTTGGACCCCAGCCAGGTTCCTGTCTTTGATCGCTACGCCCTGGGTCGTTGGAGCCCATCAGCTGCTGAGGCGTCAGATATTGCTTTGCTCGGCGCTTTAGGTCTGGGGGCCAGTTCAAGCCTTCATGCAGACAACCTTCACCAGTTTCTTGTCATTGGCGTGATGTGGGCAGAGGCCAATATGGTCACAGGCACCTTGACCGACATGACC
This sequence comes from Flavobacteriales bacterium UBA3442, assembly GCA_002378565.1. GTDB lineage: Bacteria > Bacteroidota > Bacteroidia > Flavobacteriales > Schleiferiaceae > TMED14. The sequence continues at coordinate 5,606 of DFSH01000023.1, forward strand.
AAGCACTTGGCGCATCGCGCCAGGCCATACGCCTACGGGGCCCTTGTGCCATCGGAAATCCGCATGGATGAAGACGCCAGGCGTTCCTTTTTCTCGGGGCACACCAGTGTCAGCGCATGCAACCTGTTTTTCACGGCAAAAATCCTTGCAGATCAGTATCCGGACCACCCGCTCAAGCCATGGGTGTGGGCAACGGCTGCTATAATACCTGCCTACACTGGCTACCAGCGCATCAGGGCGGGTGAGCATTTCCCGAGTGATGTCATCGTTGGTTATGCCGTGGGTGCATTAATTGGCTACATGATGCCTGTCATTCATCTAGACTGACCCACTGAACACCTGGCAACTCATGTCATCTCCACAACATAAAGGGGATTTAATTTTGCCTTCACAACTAGGACATTTTGAAACTTGAACTTGAGTTCCATCTTCTAGATTAATGTGGCTGTTTTCTAAAGGAATTCCACATTTTCCGCAAGAAGCGTTAACTGACATCCCACATTTATCACATTTATAAGTTTCCATAGAATTTTATTAGGTTAATAGACTAAAGTTAAATATTTAATCCGTTAAACCTGTTTAATCTGTCGTGGGCGGGACGATTTCAAAGCCAGGGCAATCCTTGAGGTATTGCTCATGGTAGTCATAATATGCCTGCATGGATTCTGTCACATTGGTCACCATATGTGGTTTGCCAATATGGGTTGTGATTTCGCTGCGTTTTCGTTTGAGAATGATCCAAATATGGGCCAATAAATGGGGAATGAAACCCTTCTTGAGGTCGTGAAAGTAGGGGATGTCTTCACTGCTGTAACGCAGGTTGTAAAAAACGATGGGAATCTGATGCGCCATGGCAGTTTTGAACATCCCTGGGAAAATAGGATGCAGGGAGTGACTTCCAGAGGTCCTTCCCTCGGGACACATGAATATGCCGCAGCCATCTTTGTACCTGGATGTAGCCGATTCTCTCACGTTGCCCGGGTTTTTTCGGTCAATCCAAATGGTCTTCAATGCCATGGCTACTTGCCCGATAAAGGGAAAGTATTTGAATTCAATGGCTGCCATGACTGCCGTTGGCCAGGGAGAGGATATCAAGAAAATATCAATGTATGAAGGGTGGTTGAATAAAATCATGGCCGGCTCACCTTTCACCCATTGCCCGTGTTTATTGTGCTTGAAGCCAAGCACAAAGAGGATGAGCTGATTGAACCAGACCCTTGCCATGGCTGCCCCTTGGTTACCTGCTAAAAGCCTCACAAGGACAATGACGACGCATTCTATCGTTACAATGAGCAATAGAGCAACGAGCCTTAAGCTGGCTCTTACGGTTTCAATGATCCATGTGAGCATCGCAATGGGGTTTTGTTTTAAGTCAGTAAAGTTGCGAAAAAAAAAGCACCTAGGTAAGGAATGTCTCCATGGCCTCTGGCCAGAGTTTGTCAAACTGAAGCCCCAAGTCATCATGTGCCTGATTCAGCCATTGAGCCCCATGGTGCAAGGGGTTTTCGTGAGGGAATCGTTGACCCATTTGAACCAAGGTGGCATCGATGCCTTCCAGGGTAGCATAGCCGCAAAGCCAGTCATGTCGGTCCATGGCTTCAACCATGGGGACGCCTTGAGGGAAATGCTTGCTTGCGCCCTCCTTCAATCGCGTTGTACTGGTTTTAGTGAATGATGCCAATGTCTGTGTGTGATAGGTGGCAAAGGATCGCGCCAAAAAATGGTCCCAATACACATCCAAAAGCACCCCTTTGAAGAGGCCTGCCTCTGGGGGGAGCAAGGCTTTGCTTTGTTTGATAATGGGATGATTGTCAGTCCAGTCATCGATGCGCCGATGCAGAAGAACCCCCTTGCCAATGCCTTCTGGAAGTGATTGCCAGGATTTGCCGGGTGCAAAATTGGCAAAAAAATTCCCTACCATGATGTCGTCTTCCCCGGGTGGAGAAAGGGTGAGGTGAGCTAAAAAATTCAAGGGGCTTAAGCCTGGTTGAAAATCTCAAACACAAAGCTCTCCATCACTGGATTAGCGAGCATTTGCTTGCATGCAGCTTCCACTTGCTCAGAGGCATCTTCCTTGCTTGTCGCCTTGATTTCCATGGTGATATGCTTGCCAATGCGCACATTGCT
>DFSH01000024.1 GCA_002378565.1 Flavobacteriales bacterium UBA3442
GTTCAAAAAACAAAACAGGATTTTTGGACTCCAACGCAGAAGCCAGCAAACCTTTTGCGTCATAGGGGTTAGATGGGTAAACCACCTTCAATCCAGGGACCCTTGTGAACCAGGCCTCAGTGCTTTGTGAATGGAAAGGTCCCGCATTGACCGACGCACCCGTTGGCATGCGTATCACCATGTCCACGTTCTGTCCCCAGCGGTAGTGCAACTTGGCTGCTTGGTTGCAAATTTGTGTCATGGCTTCTGTCACAAAGTCACTGAATTGCATCTCAACCATGGTCTTGAACCCAGCTGTACTCAAACCAACAGCTGTGCCAACGATGGCGGATTCACAAATGGGCGTGTTTCGCACACGGCCCTTGCCATACGTGGCAGAAAAGCCATCTGTCGCCTTGAATACGCCGCCGTAATCTGCAATGTCCTGCCCCATCAGCACAAGATTGTCATGTCGGTCCATGCCTTGCCCTAAGGCCTCGTGAATGGCATCAATCATGCGAAGGGGTCGATCCTCTCCCTCCAAAGGTGAACGCAAATCCAAAGGCTCTTCCTCAGCAAACAAATCACGCAACTCCTCCTCTACCTGGTAAACGGGTCGCTTTGAAGTCAGCGCTTGTTCCAAATCTGCTAGAACCTGAACTGAATGGCTCTGATCAATGGCATCCATGGCATTATGAGTCAGCAGCTTTGCCTCATTCAATGATTGCCTCAACCGAAGCAACGGATCCTTTTCAGACCAGGCATCAATCATTCCCTCTGGGTAGTATTTGGTGCCAGACGCTTCCTCATGGCCACGCACGCGATAAGTCATGCATTCAAGCAGAATGGGCCGAGGGTTTTCTCTAATGGATGCTGTCAATTGCTTGGCAATGTCTTGGACTGCCATCAAATCATTGCCATCCACAGAATGAGCCTCCATGCCATAAGCAGGTCCTTTATTGACAAAGGAGCCATGAACAAATTGCTCAGATGAGGGGGTAGACAAACCCCACTGATTATTCTCTACCACAATCAACACCGGTAATTGCCAAACAGCAGCCACATTCAGTGACTCATGGAAATCCCCCTCGCTTGCGCCACCATCACCGGTAAAGACCAGGGTGCATCGCTTGTCATTGCGCAGCTTTTGAGCTAATGCCAATCCATCTGCAACGCCAAGCTGGGCACCTAAATGGCTAATCATACCAAAGATTTTATGCGCTCTGCTACCAAAGTGGAACGATCGATCTCTGCCTTTTGTGAAGCCGTCAACAGAGCCTTGAAACTGGCTGAACAGTTGAACCAAATCAACCCCTCGGGTGGTGAAAACACCCAGGTTCCTATGCATGGTGCAGATCCACTCATCAGGCTCCATAGCTTGAGCAAGACCCACAGATACCGCCTCTTGGCCATAACTTGAAAACCATTTGGAAATACGCCCCTGTCGCAGGGAGATTAACATGCGATCCTCAATAGCCCTGGGAAGGCTTAACGATGAATAAAGGCTTTCAGCCTGTGCTTGAGTCATTAATAACTGTCCTATGAATATACCCACAAAGAAAGTACATTAGCGCCATGGATATTTACACTTTAGACCTACGTCGCATGACCGATGGTGACCAAAGCGAGCGCACGGCATTTGCAGCTGAAATTGGCAAGGCATTCAAGGGCCTTGGATTCGCTGCCATTGTTGGGCATGGTTTCTCGCTTAAAGACCGTGAAACTTTGTACCAATCCGTGAAAGGGATATTTGCCCTATCTACAGAAGAAAAAATGGCCTGTCATGTTGAGGGTGGCATGGGACAGCGCGGCTACACCCCTTTTGGCGTGGAGCATGCAAAGGGTGAAACTGCCCCTGATCAAAAGGAATTTTTTCAATGGGGACCTATGGATGCAGACGTTAGGGGCTTAGACCAAAATGTCGCCGTCAACCCCAGCACCGATGCAACCATCAAAGAGGTGTACGAAAAGCTTGAACGCATTGGCTATGTCCTGATGGAGGCAATCGCCATGGATCTGGATCTTGATGTAAATTTCTTTGACACCTACCTTGAGAAAGGGCATTCTATTTTTCGCGCTATCCACTACCCGCCTCAACCAGAAGCACCTGAAGAGGGAATTCGCGCAGGCGCTCATGAAGACATCAATTTGATCACCTTATTGATGGGCGCTTCCACGGAAGGGCTTGAAGTGGTTACTGCAGAAGGTAACTGGCTTCCCTTCCATGTCACCGATGACACCTTGGTCATCAATGTCGGGGACATGCTTCAGCGATTGAGCAATGGCATCTTCAAATCCACCACACACCGCGTTGTCAATCCCGTTGGAGACAAGCGCTATGAACCACGTTTTTCCTTGCCCTTCTTTTTGCATCCCGTTGAGGACATGTCCCTCAATTGTTTACCAAACTGCATCAGCGATGACAGGCCTAAAGGCTTTGAAGACATCACTGCAGGAGACTACCTCACAAAACGGCTGAAAGAAATTGGCTTGATGTGATGCGCATTGACATCATCACAGTGCTCCCTGAACTTCTCGGAAGCCCTTTTGAAACCAGCATTCTTCAACGCGCTCAAGACAAAGGGAAAGTTGAGGTACACATCCATGATTTGAGGAATTATGGCAAAGGCAAGCACAAACAAGTTGACGATTATGCTTTTGGCGGTGGCGCAGGCATGGTCATGACATGTGAGCCCATATTCACGTTGATCAATGAACTCAAATCTGAAAGGGCCTATGATGCCATCATCTACACCACCCCAGATGGCAAGACTTTCGATCAAGGCATGGCTAACAGCTTATCCCTTAAAGAAAATCTCATCATACTTTGCGGCCACTACAAAGGTGTCGACCAACGGGTTAGGGATGCAATCATTACCCATGAAATCACCATCGGGGACTACGTCCTTAGCGGCGGGGAATTGGCCGCAGCTGTGATATCAGATGCAATCATACGCCTGCTTCCTGGGGTGCTGAACGATGAAACAAGCGCATTGACAGACTCCTTTCAAGATGGCCTATTGGCGCCACCTGTTTACACGAGACCTGCCGACTACGAAGGCCTCAAGGTGCCTGACATCCTTACCAGCGGCAATCTTAAGGCCATCGACCTATGGCGCGAAGAACAGGCCATCGAAAGGACCCAGTCCAGAAGGCCCGATTTACTCAAAGATTGATTCAAGTCATAGCTGGCAATTCTCAAGGAAATTGTCTTACTTTTGCCATCCCAAAACCGGAGGAACTCCGCCAAAGGTTTTGTCCCGCGAATTCAACCTCTGATCACCGAGATGCATGTTGTCCCCTCGCAAAACCCTGAAAACAGTATCCCATGGATCTTATTTCACACGTACAAGACAGCTTCATCGACAAGAAGGAGTTTCCCGATTTCCAAGCTGGTGACCAAATCACTGTGTATTACAAAATTCGTGAAGGCGAAAAGACACGTACTCAGTTTTTCAAGGGCACCGTCATCCAACGCTCTGGCGCTGGTTTGACCGAGACTTTCACCATCCGCAAAATATCAGGCAACGTTGGCGTTGAGCGTATTTTCCCATTGAACATGCCAAACCTCGAGAAAATCGAGATCAACAAGCTTGGCAAGGTTCGTCGTGCACGTATTTTCTACTTGCGTGGATTGACCGGCAAGGCTGCTCGAATCAAAGAGCGTCGTGCGTAATTCATAACGACACATTCACACAAAGAGACCGCCACGTGGCGGTCTTTTTTATTGCGCCAATACCTGGAAGGAGGTGCGTCGATTGAGGGCGCGACCGGCAGCATTGTCATTGTGAGCGATGGCATCACTGTCACCATAGCCGACTGCATGAATCCTTTGGTCAGCAACACCCAAATCAACCAAAACCTTCTTCACAACATCTGCACGCGCCTGGGACAAGCGTCGATTGACAGCGGAAGAACCGACGTTATCAGTGTGTCCCTGCAATTCAATGACCAGGCTGGGTCGATCAATCAAATACGTGGCGAAGGAAGCTAGTGCTTGAATATCCACCACCTGCAGCTTTGATGAATTGCTAGGAAAGCCGATGGAACGGATGTCAAAGGTTGCGCCCTTAGCCAACTGCTTAGCTTCCAATGATTTTGCTATTATAAGGCTGTCATCTGTTGACACATGAACCCGTTGACTGGTGTAGCCCACATCGGGATGGTCCAATGTGAGAACCAAGTCTACTGGAACAATGCCTCGTTGCACAACGGCGACATAGCC
>DFSH01000021.1:0-6606 GCA_002378565.1 Flavobacteriales bacterium UBA3442
CAAGACGTGGTGTTCTCTATCGGTCCGCGCATCAATGCAGCTGGCAGGATGCACCATGGTCATTTGGCTGTGGATTTACTTTGCACCCCAAACCCTCAGCTCCTGAAAGATTTGGGGCAAAACATTGAGGCCTTCAATGCGCAGCGACGCTTGACAGAACAACAGGTGCTTGATGAGGCCCTAACCATGGCTGAATCATTCATAGATGATGTGGCTTTGGTGCTCTGCAAAAAAGGCTGGCACAAAGGGGTATTAGGGATTGTGGCACAGCGGCTTGTTCAGGCCTTCCATAAGCCTGTTGTGGTGCTTACTGAACACGAAGGTGTGCTGGCTGGCAGCGCAAGGACTGCTGATGGGCTGGACCTATACCAAGCCCTGGATGACAGTTCATCGCATTTGACACAGTTTGGTGGCCATCGGGCTGCTGCGGGGATGACCTTGCTTCCTAAAAACCTTCTAGCATTCAGGCAGGCATTCAATGAAGCGGCTGATCATTTATGGCCGGAAGCGAAGCGTCAACCCTCACTTCGCATTGATGCCTTGTTGTCCGTGAAGGAGTTAAGCGTAGAGCTTTGTACCTTATTGGAACGCTTGGAGCCATTTGGCATGGGCTTCCCCAGTCCCTTGTGGGGGCTGCGAAATGTGCGATTACAAAACATCAGTAAACCCGGCCAAGGCAAGCATCTCAAGGCAGATGTGGTTGATCCTCAAACCGGCGATCGTGTGTCAGGTATTGGTTTTAACATGGGGCATCTCCCATGGATTGAGCAGGCAGTTGATGTGGCCGTTCACCTGGAATGGAATCACTTCCGGGGCAGTCAAACGCGACAGCTTCGATTCGTAGATTTGCAGCCACATGGGCAAGGATAAACTCAGGAAATTCAAAGCCATCGATGGCTACAAGCATGTACTTCAACCAAGCGTGGATGAGGTCCGGGAAGGATTTCACATGCGAGGCAAGTGGAACACTGACTTTTTTCCCAGCAATCAACCCTTGGTCCTTGAGCTTGGCTGTGGTGGTGGCGAGTACACCGTGGTTTTAGCGCAGCGTGATCCCAAGAAAAACTTCCTAGGCATGGATATCAAGGGTGCACGACTATGGAAAGGCGCAAGCCAGTCCAAGGAAGAGAATTTAACCAATGTGGGATTCCTTCGCACACGCATTGAGTGGGTTGAGCAATGTTTTGCTCCCGGTGAGGTTGATGAAATATGGATCACTTTCCCTGACCCGCAAATCAAGTTTCAGCGCCGCAAACACCGCATGATTAACCCCGATTTTCTTGCCATTTATCAGCGGGTTCTCAAACCAGGGGGATGCATTCATCTCAAGTCAGACTCTGAGTTTTTGCATGGCTATTTGCATGGACTTATCAGCAGCATGGGCTTGACGATTCATGAGACCTACCACGATGTGTACGATCAAATCCTTGAGCAGCCCATGCATGAGGCTTTAGCATGCAAGACCTTCTATGAAAAGATGTGGCTTGAGCAGGGCAAGGCCATCACCTACCTGAAATTCAGTTTCCCACTGGCCAATTGATGCCATTCCTTGCATAACTTGGCATCATGCCACTTCCAGAAGACTTTTACGATCGCGTTTATGCTATTGTGCGCCAGATTCCATCCGGCAAAGTAGCCAGCTATGGCGACATCGCAAGAGCGGTTGGTGCTGCTGGGGCAGCTAGAACGGTTGGCTACGCCATGAATGCTAGCCATGGCAAAGATGGCATTCCAGCGCATCGCGTGGTGAACCGCATTGGCATGCTTTCAGGCAAGGCCCATTTTCCAGGCATCAATGCCATGGAACAGATGCTTGAAGCCGAAGGTGTTGTCATCAAAAATGATCAAATTCAAGACTTTGATAGGCACCATTGGGACCCCGTGAAAGAGCTGGGCATTGACCTTGATGACTTGGGATTATGACACAGGATGAAGCCATCTCCTATTGTGAATCCCTGCCCCAGTCTGAGGCCAGCTTCCCTTTCAATGAAACCACCCTTGTTTTCAAAGTAGCCAATAAACTGTTTGCAATATTTGGCATAAATGGCGAGAATCGGATGACCTTGAAGTTTGATCCCGATGAGCTGGAACAACTCAAAGAGTCTGAAGCCTGCATCACCCGAACCCCTTACCTCAGCGCCCGGCATTGGGCATCTGTGACAATCAATGAGCTGGACAACACCCATACAGGTTTCGCATGGATCAACGATTCCTACAACCTCGTTATTCTTACATTGCCTAAGAAAATTCAATCTAACTACCCCCTTCTGTCATGACCAAACGCCTGCTTGCCTACTTCCTTCAAGGGTTAATCTACGTCACGCCAATTGCCATCACGGTTTATGCTGTCATCAGCCTTCTCAGCGGACTTGATAGCATCATCCCCACTGACATCCCCGGCCTGGGTATCGTCATCCTGATTTCTGGCATCACAGCCATTGGATTCATTGGTGAGTATGCACTTAAACTGCGGGTTGTCACCTTGATGGATCGCTTACTTGAACGCATGCCCCTGGTGAAAGTCCTTTACTCCTCGGTCAAGGACTTGATGAAGTCTCTCACTGGCAAAAAGAAGGGCTTTGACGCACCGGTTCTTCTCAAGCTATCGCCAGATCATGAAGTGAGGCGTGTGGGTTTTATCACCGATGAGCAGCTCAGCTCCTTGGGGAGCCCATCCAAAGATCTTGTGGCTGTTTATGTTCCACATAGCCTGGCCATATCTGGTCAACTATTCATGGTTCCGAAGGAGTATGTGGAGCCACTCGATGCGTCATCTGCTGATGTGATGAAATACATCATTGCAGGCGGGGTGGCTTGACCAAAAACCTTCTAGCAACTAATTGACTTTTAGCACATTGCATAGTTAGGCTCATTACCCTTCCTCTCCACATACTCATTCTTTAGTCTATAGTAGATCATTTACTTTAACGTTGGTTTATAAGTATAAAGTTAAGTTTACAACTAATAGGGCATTAATTAAGGTACTTTGAAATAACTTAGGAATATCTCACTGTGGTTTCTTAAATGGATCAGAAAAAAAAACATATCCAAAAAATAATGTAAAAAGACAGTAAATTATAGTGTGAGGTATTATTAGCTGAAAATTATTCTCAAATTTGAAGACTAATTTTATCATTGCCATTGCAGCGGTTAAGAAATGAAGTGTATTTCCTATAAGTAGAGGTTTGTTATAAATTCCACCTATTGAACTATTTTTTGACATCCAATTTATATAGCTAAAACCCAAATATAGAGCTCCTAAAATCTGAAGGATTAAAATAAAAAAATGATTATCGTTATTGGTAAGTAAAAGAAAAATTTCATTAGGAAAAAAAGAAAGTATAAATCCATTTACAGCTAAAAATATAGCGCTTATTATCATCAAAATTTTTGTGTACTTTCTATGGAAAGAATTTTCTTCATCATTTTTTTTCATAAGTCTCTTGTAATGTTATTCTATTTTTCAATTTATAAATTAAAATTCAACTTAGCAAAACCAAAAAGCAGCGCAATGCGCTGCTTTTTTGATGCGGAGAGAGGGGGATTCGAACCCCCGATAGAGTTGCCCCTATACCAGCTTTCCAGGCGGGCCCTTTCAACCACTCAGGCACCTCTCCAAGGGCGGCAAATATACTCACAAAAGCCTGATAGGGAAGCGCCAAATTGGGGCATTCAATAGTCATGTGATGCATTGCCTTGCCGTAAATTGCAGCATGGAAAATACCAAACTCATCAAAGACAGCTGGGGCAAAGCCCTTCCAATCTCAGCATACTTTGAAGACCTGTTGACTGCTATTCCTCTCGAAGGTAACCCCTCCGATCAATACATTCCAATCAATCAACAACGAGTCAAACGGCTTATCTCACGAATCAAACTAACGGCTGAAGCTGAGTCCGCTGCCATCCAAGCAGCAGATAAAACCAAATGGCTTATTTTGACTGAGCATTGGTGTGGCGATAGTGCGCAAATTGTACCAGTCCAGGCTGCCATTGTTGCGGCAAGTCGTGGCCGCATCGAGGCCCGGGTATTGTTCAGAGATGAAAACCTTGAACTGATGGACCAATTCCTGACCAATGGTGGCAGAAGCATTCCTAAAACCATCCTACTGGATGATGCATTCACAGTGAGGGGCTCATGGGGCCCTCGGCCAGAAGAAGCTGCAGACCTTGTCAAGCGAATCAAATCTGATCCCGCCATTGCACACACCTATTCTCTCGAACTCCACAAATGGTACGCAAAGGATCGGCAAATTGCCATCCAAAAATCCATCGTGAAATCGCTATTTATTTGAAGCTAGTCAACCTTCAAAGCCTTCCGCTCCCCGCAGAGGTTGTCAAGGAAACTTTCCTTGAACTTTTTGTTGTCAAGCCCTTGGCCTAAAAGCCACATGGTCTTCACTAAGGTGGCCTCCAAGGTCATGTCCCCTGCTGAAAGTACACCGGATTGTCGCATCATGTCAGACGCAGCATAATCTGGTTGAGATACGCCGCCATTTTTGCACTGAGAGGCGTTGATTAAAATCAACCCATTGTCCTGCGCTTCACGCAAAAGCTGGTTGAACCAGGGCTGATTCGGGGCATTCCCTGACCCATAGGTTAGCATGACGATGGCCTTGCGCTTGGCACCAGAAAACGCTGCACGAACAATGTCTTCATCCATGCCGGGAAACAGGGTGAGCACAGCCACTTTGGGGTTGGTCTTTGTGGCTAAAGAAAACGCCTTCCCGACGCATGCTGCCTGGCCATTCTGAATCAAGGCATCCTTGTCAACATGCAAACTCACCCCTGCAATGGCTAAGGGTTCCCAGTTAGGGCTATCAAAGGCATCAAAGGCCTGAGAGGACTTCTTGTAAACCCTGTTACCGCGGTAAAGCTTGTTCTCAAAATACACCGACACCTCTTGGATGGTTGCTTCGTTATCAGCCTGAAGCTGAGCCAGCTCCAATGCCGTCATCAAATTTTCTCTGGCATCTGATCTCAACACCCCAATGGGCAGTTGGCTTCCGGTGAGAATGACTGGCTTACCCAGACTCATCAACATGAAGCTCAATGCACTGGCTGTGTAGGCCATGGTGTCCGTCCCATGCAGGATCACAAACCCCTGGTAATCTTTGGATCTGGATGAAATGGCCTCAGCAAGCAATGCCCAATGTGCTGGCTGAAAATTGCTGCTATCCATCGGATCCCAAAGCTCCAACATGTCCACATTGGCTTCCAATCGTTGGACCTCTGGCACCCGAGAGAGCAAGGCGTCAAAGTCAAATGGGCGAAGTGATCCTTCGTCATTTTGCACCATCCCAACCGTGCCTCCGGTGTATATCAACAGCAGATTCATGGCTGAAAGATACGCCGGGCATTGGCCGTTGTGATGGCGTCTACTTCCTCCAGTGTCATGTTGAGGTTGTCTGCAATGTGCGTCGCCACCAACTTGAGGTAGGCAGACTCATTGCGCTTGCCGCGATGGGGCGTGGGCGCGAGGTAAGGGCTGTCTGTCTCTAAAACCACATGATCCAAACCAATGTTTTGCAGCACAGCTATCACCTGTGCGTTCTTGAAGGTTGTCACCCCGCCAACACCAATCGTTAAACCCAATTCAATGCACTCCTTTGCAATCTCAGTTGATGCAGTGAAGCAGTGAAGCACCCCTTTCAATTCAGGGCAAGCACGCTGCCTTAAGACATCCATCATCGGTTCCCACGCATCCCTGACATGCATGCTGAAAGGCTTGTCGTAGGTGATGGCCCAATCTAACTGGCGGTGAAGCGCAGCAAGCTGCTCATCCAAACTGTCCTTGTCCCAATAAAGATCAAGCCCAATCTCACCCACTGCAATGAACTGAGTGGGGTCTTTCTTCCACATCGCCTCGTAGCGATCCAAAATTGCCATCCAATCGCCCTTCACATCACAGGGATGCAATCCCAGCATGAGTCGAATCTGATCAGGGAATTTTGCCTGAAGCGCCTGCATGCGAGGCAAGCTTTCCTCATCCACATTAGGCAAGAAGCAGTGGGTCACACCAGCATCTCCTGCTCGCTCCATCACCGCGTCGATATCTGCCGCCAAACGGGGACTGTCCAGGTGGGTGTGGGTGTCAATCATGACTTACAGCTCAAGTGCTGTCTTCACGTCGCCGCCCATCAAAAACTCCACCGGGTTTTCCAGGGCCTCTTTGATGGCAACCAAGGTGCCAACAGATTCACGGCCATCAATGATGCGGTGATCATAGCTCAAGGCCACATACATGATGGGGCGAATGACAATTTCACCATCCACCACCATGGGGCGCTCAACTATGTTGTGCATGCCAAGGATGGCCGACTGAGGCGGATTGATGATAGGCGTTGACAGCATCGATCCAAAGACCCCACCATTGGTGATAGTGAAGGTGCCACCCGTCATCTCATCGATGCTGATTTTACCATCCCTGACCTTGATGGCCAGCTGCTTAATGTCCTTTTCAACACCTGAAAAACTGAGTGAGGCGGCATCCCTGACCACGGGAACCATGAGACCTTTAGGCCCACTCACGGCAATGGAAATATCCACCGTATCAAAGGTTACTTGATCATCGCCATCAATCATGGCATTGACCGTTGGGTAAAGCTC
>DFSH01000021.1:6935-12336 GCA_002378565.1 Flavobacteriales bacterium UBA3442
GGCTTCATGTCAACCTCATTGAATGTGGTCAACATAGCTGTCTCATTTTTCACCGTCACCAAACGCTTTGCAATTTTTCTACGCAAAGAGCTCATGCGTTTTCTCGTGACATTGCGTGGGTCACCAGGGCGGGCAGTTCCCATGGCGACCTTAGCCTGAACAGCATCTTCTTTGGTGATTCTTCCATCCTTTCCACTGCCAGTCACTGACAGGGGATCGATGCCCTTCTCTGCAAGGATCTTCTTAGCAGCTGGGGAAGCAATGCCTGCAGATTTGGTTGAGGTAGGTCCAGCCGTGGGCGCTGGGTTAGGAGCGGCCAAAGGGACACCTTGACTCTGGCCTTCAGGCGCTTTTGCTGATGTGTCAATCTTGCAGACCACCTGGCCCACAGCAACCACCGAACCAGGCTCAACCAAGAGCTCAATGGTGCCAGACATCTCTGCTGGCAACTCCAAGGTGGCCTTGTCAGAATCAATCTCTGCAATGGCTTGGTCCTTGGTGACATAGTCACCAGTCTCAACCATCCAATCAGCGATTTCTACCTCAGAGATAGACTCGCCAGGCGAAGGAACTTTCATTTCAAGAATCATGATGAGGGGCTTTGAGTGATGCGTTTATTGTTCAAATGTTTGGGTCACAACCGCACGCTGGATAGCCAGGGCGGCTTTATTGGATCCTGAGGCAGAAGCTGCTGACTCAACGGGAGCGACCAAAATCAATGGCACAGGGAATTTCCAGTTCATGAAGGTCCAAGCACCCATGTTAGCAGGCTCCTCTTGCGACCAAATAACGGCTGCCTTTGGGTACTGCTTCAGTATCGACCGAATGGCTGCCATGGGAAGGGGGTAAATCTGTTCCAAGCGAACCAAGGCTGTCCGCGTGTCCTTGATCTTCGTTCGTTCTTCAAGAAGCTCATAGTAGAGCTTGCCAGAGCAGAACACCACCCTGTCAATGCCCTTGACCGGCAGGTCATCAGCAATCAATGGCTGGAATGTTCCTTCAGCAAAATCCTCCAAGGTTGAGGTGGCAGCTGGATGTCTAAGCAGGCTCTTAGGGCTCATCACCACCAATGGCTTCCTGAAATTCTGATGCATCTGCCGGCGCAGCATGTGGTAATGGTTGGCCGGAGATGTCGTGTTGCAGATAAACATGTTGTCGTGTGCGCACAGCTGGAGGAAGCGCTCCAGCCTGGCACTTGAGTGCTCTGCACCTTGTCCTTCATAGCCGTGCGGCAACAAAAGCACCAAGCCATTTTGGGTTTTCCATTTGTCCTCAGCTGAGGCAATGAATTGGTCAATCACAATTTGTGCCCCATTGGCAAAATCGCCAAATTGTGCCTCCCAGATAACCAAGGTATCCGGGCTGGTCATGGCATAGCCATAATCAAAACCTAAGACGGCATACTCTGAAAGGTGGCTGTTGTAAATGGCGAATCGGCCAAGCTTTTCAGGGACTTGGTCCAACAAGCAGACCTCTTCCTCTGAATTTTCAACCTTCAAAATCGCATGGCGATGAGAAAAGGTGCCACGCTCCACATCCTCGCCGGATACTCTGACATGAAAGCCCTCTTGCAACAAGGTGCCGTAAGCCAGCATTTCACCCATGCCCCAATCAATGGCATTGCTTTCAAAGGCCATTTCATGACGCCCCTTCATCAGCTTGACCACCTTTTTGAAAAAGTTTTTACCCTCAGGAAGGGTCGTAACGGCTTTTGCCACACCCTTGAGCGCATTCAAGCTGACCTTGGTGTTGGAAGGCAGCCATACATCGCCAGGCCTGGCGGCCGGGTAAGGCAACCAAACCTTTTCCATGAAGGGCACAATGACGTTTTTCTCAATGCCCTTGGCCTCATCAAAGTGACCCTCGAGCATGGACTTGAACTCCACGTCCATTTCCTTCACCAGGTTCGCGCCAGCCTGACCTTCCGCAATCAATTTGGCGTGATAAATCGCCAATGGATTGAGGTGTTTAGCAATGGCTTTGTAAAGCTTTGGCTGCGTGAAACGCGGCTCGTCACCTTCGTTGTGTCCATACTTCCTGTAGCACAGTAAATCAATGAACACATTGCGCTGCCATTTTTGTCGGTACTCAATGGCAAAACGCATGGCGTGAATCACTGCCTCCACATCATCCCCATTGACATGGAGAACGGGTGCAAGCACAACCTTTGCCACGTCTGTGCAGTAAGTTGATGAGCGGCCATCGATGTAATTGGTGGTGAAACCCACTTGGTTGTTGATCACTACATGGATAGTTCCTCCGGTGCCATAGCCGTCAAGTCGCTCCATTTGAACCACCTCATAAACCACGCCCTGGCCAGCCACGGCCGCATCACCGTGAATAAGGATGGGCAATACCTTGTCTCGATACCCCTTATGCTCGCCATTGCCCTTAGCTCGGGCAATGCCTTCCACCACAGGGCCCACTGCCTCTAGGTGCGATGGGTTGGGGGCCAAATTTATTTTCAGTCGCTTGCCATTGTTCAACAGTCGATCAGCCGTGAAACCCAGGTGGTATTTCACATCGCCATCGAAATTGTCATCCATGAATTCTTTGCCCGAAAACTCAGAAAACACCTGCGAAGCAGGCTTGCCCATCAAGTTGGTCAAAACATTGAGCCTGCCGCGATGAGCCATGCCAAGCACCACTTCCTCCACCCCGATTTCAGAGGCGCGCTGTAGCATGAAATCCAAACCAGGAATCAAGGACTCCGCCCCCTCAATGGAGAAGCGTTTCTGCCCCACAAACTTGGTGTTCAAGAAGGACTCAAAGGCTACAGCCTCATTCAATTTTCTGAGCGTGTGACGCTTTTCATCCTCCGAGAGTACAGCCCGGTTGTCGTTGGGGTGTATCCGGTCTTGAATCCAACTGATGACCTTGGGTCGCCTGCTGTACATGTACTCTATGCCAATGGAGCCGCAATAGATGGCCTCTAAATGCTCAATGATTTCACGCAAGGGTGCGGGACCCGACATGCCTACGTTTACCGCAGCTTGGAAATGGCTGTTAAGATCCTCCTCTTTGAGGCCAAAGTTGCTGATATTGAGATCTGGTTGGTAACTGCGACGCTCTCGAACAGGGTTGGTCTTGGTGAACAAATGGCCGCGGGTTCGGTACTCATTGATCATGTCCAGGACGTCGAACTCCTTAAGCAGCTCCTCAGGCACCTGCTTATCTTCAAGGTCCTCACTGTAAGTTGATCGAGAAAAGTCGTAGCCTTGAAAAAAGCCACGCCAAGAGGGCTCAACGCCATCAGGGTTGTCAAGGTATTGTTCGTAAAGTTCTTCGATGAAAGCACCGTGTGCAGAACCCAGAAAGGAAAAGCGATCCATGGAGTAAAATTAGTGACAAATCAAGGGCCAACAGCTTATTTCTCGCGCTGATAAATCCACAAGGCCATCGCGCGCAGATCCTCAATTGCCAAATGCATGGATCCAGCCTCATCCAAGGCTTCAAGAGCAGATTGGAAATAGCTTTCCCTAAGGCTTTCCGCATGGTCAAGACTGCCCAATGAACGCATGGCTTGACAAACAGCCTTCACGCGAAGCTCATCTGTCAATCCTTCACCCGGCATGACCTGTCCATCAAGGCAGCCATTGAGGTGGATTTGCAGCACAGTTTGCTTGTTTTGAAGGATGTCGCCACCCACTTGCTTGCCAACAATGGATGGATCCCCGAAGGCATCCAAAATGTCATCGTGAATTTGGAATGACATGCCAAGAGCCAAGCCAAATTGGTAAAGGGCTTGAGATTGGCTTGGTGAAGCACCAGCGCAAAGCGACCCCATTTCCAGGGAAGCCCCTACCAAGACAGATGTTTTTTTTCGTATCATCTGCAGGTACTGTGCCTCAGAAATAGCCTCCAAGCCCTCATAGTCGATGTCCAGTTGCTGCCCTTCACAAACCTCCAAGGCTGTTTGGTTAAACACCTTCATCACTGGCTGCATGACAGCCTGCGGGAGCTTAAGTAAGGCATCAAAGGCCATCACCATCATGGCATCACCGCTGAGGATGGCAGAATGCTGTCCCCACTGCTCATGGACGGTGGCTTGCCCGCGACGAAGGGGCGCCTCATCCATGATGTCATCATGAATCAGGGTAAAATTGTGGAAGCGTTCCACTGCGTGGGCAACGGGGAAGGCAGCAGATGCCGGCTTGCCAATCGCTTCAGCGGCCATCAAGGCTAACACGGGACGCAGCCGCTTGCCCGCCATGGACATGATGTAGCGCTGTGGTGCGTACAAACTGTCTGGCTGTCGGTTCCACTCAGGTTCGGAAAAATTGGACTCCAGGTCCTTCAAATAGATTTGCCTGAGTCGCTTAATTGCCTGTGCTTCAATCTGGCTCATGTCAGCAGAGGTCATTCAAGTATTTGCCATAGCCGCTTTTCATCAAGGGCTTTGCCAATGCTTTGAGCTGAGTCGCATCTATGAACCCTTGGCGGTAGGCAATTTCCTCAATGCAGCCAACTTTCAAGCCAGTACGTCGTTCCATGATTTGAACATATTGACCAGCCTCCATCAAACTTTCAAAAGTGCCCGTGTCCAGCCATGCTGTGCCTCGGTCCAAAATGCCTACATGCAAGTCACCATTCGTCAAATAATGCTTGTTCACATCGGTGATTTCATACTCGCCACGGGCTGATGGCTGAATATTGGCAGCCACTTCCACCACTGAATTGTCATAGAAATACAAGCCAGGGACTGCGTAATTGCTCCTGGGCTCTGTAGGTTTTTCTTCAATGCTCAATGCCAGGCCATCCTTGTCAAACTCCACCACACCATAGCGATCTGGATCACTCACCGCGTAGGCAAAGACCACGCCACCTCGTGGATTGACACTGTGTGCCAGCAGGTTGCCCATCTGACTTCCATGAAAAATATTGTCGCCTAAAATCAAGGCCACAGAATCCTCGCCAATGAAGTCCTTGCCTATCACGAAAGCTTGCGCAAGCCCGTTAGGGATTTCCTGAATTGCATACGAAAACTGGCAACCCAGTCTGCTGCCATCACCCAACAATTGCTCAAACAAGGGGGCATCATGCGGTGTGCTGATGATGAGGATTTCGCGAATACCTGCCTCCATCAATGTTGACAAAGGGTAGTAAATCATTGGCTTGTCATAGATTGGCATCAGCTGCTTGCTCACAGCGTGGGTCAATGGATGAAGTCTGGTGCCGGAACCGCCGGCGAGGATGATACCTTTCATACGTCGTCTTCTGCTAAATCAATTAAAATGTCCTTGAACTCCTCTGCACTTAGCCGCTTGTCCATAGACATCAGCATGGAAGGTAAAAGAATCAAGTTGGTGAACATGGCAAAGACCAAGGTAATGCTCACAAGCAAACCAAGCGCTTGGGTCCCGCCAAAGGATGAGGATAAAAAGATAAAAAAGCCAGCAAA
>DFSH01000050.1:0-1350 GCA_002378565.1 Flavobacteriales bacterium UBA3442
CGATGCGCTGTTGCACCAGGCCGTATTTTGCTCCACAGTCGTGTATAAAACAAAAACGCCCCGCCGATGGCGGGGCTTTTTTATGAAATAGGTTAATCAACGCTTGTTCAAGCAGGTGATTTCCACCACGTGACCCATCATACAAATACTGGCATGCTGCAGCACTTCATAGGTCACAAAAACCTGCTGGCCATCGTGGGCCGTTGAAAGGTAGTTCACCAAGTTGGTAGGCTCCAGCACCAACGAGCTATCGCTGTCGCTGACAAGCATCAAGCCACAAGAAGATAGAGCCACTTCTTTTACGGTGAACGCCTCTGCATTCTCACAGTGAAAGTCCACAGCTAGATGGTTGGGGCGGTCACAAGAAGCTAGAGCAATAGCTGCAACGGCTAACAATGACAATAATGGGGTTTGAATAGACATCAAGGGGAAATTAAAGGTGAATGCCAACAGACATGGTCGCCGCCATGATCAATGGCGTTGAAACATCCGCTCGCTGCTGGAAGAATGGATTTAAATTCATGCGTGAGGCAACAAAGAACTTTTTGTAGCCAATCTCCGTTTGGACACCATAGGCAAAGCGATTGGTGTAAAAGCCGTGTTGAGTGGTTTGTCTCAACCGGCCTGAATCCATACGACGCAAGGTTTCCGTCTCTGCACGAACACGGAGGCCTGCAAATCCGCCAATCGCCAACGACAAGCCTTTTGACCCTGAAGCTGAACCATTGTAGACCAATGACAACGGCAATTCAATGTAGCCAACAGAAAAATTTGACTTCATTAACTCACTGTCACTGTCCAAAATTGCAACACCAGAGTTCTGTCCTTCAACCAAACCCAGGTAGCGGTCGGGACCAAAGTCCATCACATAGCTAGAAAAGCCCAACCCGCGTCGCAGCCAGAAGCTGGATTGTCCTATTCGGTCCTGGTTTCTGAAATTGATTGACACCTGTCTTGCCTGGCGCGGTGTCATGGCCCAGTCACCTGATGTTACAGGCCTGAACTCTCCATTAAGGAAGTCCATAGGTTGCATGAAGACCATGCCGCCAATGCTGATGGAAAGGCCTTCGTTCTCATCCGACTTGTCTGATGTGTATTCATGGTCACCAGATCCTTCACGGGCATCAATGTCCTTCACAGAAGCCATGGAGTCATTCAACAAAGCCGTCAGCCCTCCAGCCATATCTGGCTCATCGGAGATGACGTTGACTTCAACTTGAACGCTGACGACAGAATCAACGGTTTGAGAAAGACCCATCAATGGAAGGGTTGCAAAGGCAGCTGCTAGAGCGAATGGCTTGATCATGGTATTTAAATTTGGTTGATTTAGGATTCAATGGCCTGTCATAC
>DFSH01000050.1:1656-15003 GCA_002378565.1 Flavobacteriales bacterium UBA3442
TTAACAATCACGACAAATGAAAATTAAAGAGCATCTTTGCAGCACTATTATGCCAAAGAAAGGCCGCCAAGAAAACAAGGCACATCGCGAGATGGATGCCGCGACGTTAGCCAACATGATGCACAAGGTGCTCAAGCGTCATCCGAATCATGCATTTTCCATTGAGGATCTCACCTGGGAAACGGGTGAACAAACGCGTGCACCTGAAAAACTCGTGCACTCAGCGCTGGACTATCTGTTGGATCACAACTTAGCCAACCACATCGATGGAAGCTTTCAACTTGCCTTGGACCCCAAAGATGTCATCTCTGGAACCCTGGATCTCACGAGCAGCGGTAGCGGCTATGTGGTAATGGGTGTCGGCAAGGATGACATCTTCATCAAAGCGTCCAACATGGGCTTTGCCTTAGGTGGCGATACCGTGCAAGTTCAAATGGTCCCCGGGCGAGGAAGCAAGCCTGAAGGGCGCATCGTCCAAGTGATCAAGCGAGGAAGAAGCACCTATGTAGGCACTCTTCAAGTGAGTCCAAATCACAGTTTTTTGGTCACGGACAAGCGAAAAATTGGGCCCGATTTTTTCATACCCCCAGGCAAGCTTGGCAAGGCAAAGGATGGCCAGATGGTCACAGTGAAGTTGCTTGACTGGAGAGATGCAAGCAGGAGCCCCTCTGCGGAAGTTGTGAGCGTGCTAGGGAATCCCGGTGAGCACCAAACAGAGATTCATGCCATCATGGCTGAGTTTGACCTACCCGATCAGTTCCCCTCTGATGTCAACAAAGAAGCCAAGTCCATCCCTATGGCCCTGGATGAAGCAGAGGTTCTGCTCCGTCGAGACATGCGAGAGGTCACAACCTTCACCATTGACCCGGTGGACGCCAAGGATTTTGACGATGCCCTATCGATTGAACAGCTGGACAACGGCAACTGGGAAATTGGTATTCACATCGCTGATGTCACCCATTATGTCACACCTGGCACCGCCATGGATGAGGAGGCTATCGATCGCGCCACATCGGTTTACCTGGTTGATCGCGTGATACCGATGCTTCCTGAGCACATCTCCAATAAAATCTGTTCCCTGCGTCCCAATGAAGACAAATACACCTTTTCTGCCATTTTTGAAATGGATGAAACTGGTCAGGTTCACAATCGCTGGTTTGGCCGAACGGCGATCCACTCAAACAGGCGCTACACCTATGAAGAGGCCCAAGCTATCATTGATGGGGAAAAGGATGACTTGAGCAAGGAGATTGTGTTGATGGATGTCATGGCAAAGTCCTTAAGAAAGGAACGCATGAGTTCGGGCGCCATCAACTTTGACCGTGCAGAGGTGAAGTTCCGACTTGATGCGGACAATCAGCCTATTGGCGCCTACCTCAAACGCAGTGGCGATTCCAATAAAATGATTGAGGAATTCATGCTGCTGGCCAATCGGGAGGTTGCTGCACATGTAGGTAAGGCAAAGAAGGGTAAGCAAGCCCGCCCCATGGTTTACCGGATTCATGACCATCCCAACCCAGAGAAATTGATCAAGCTCCGTGAGTTTGTCAAGCCCCTTGGCTACCAATTGACCGTGGACAGCCCTAAAAATGTCCGACAGTCACTCAACAATATGCTGGCAAAGGTTAAAGGAAGTCCGGAAGCCAACATGCTTGAGACCTTGACCCTGCGAACCATGTCCAGGGCCTCTTACAGCACAGACAACATCGGGCATTATGGCTTAGCCTTCACCGATTACAGCCATTTCACATCGCCCATAAGGCGCTACCCGGACATGATGGTTCATCGCTTGTTGCAAGACCTCATTGATGGACAAAAAGCAGCCAACCGACAGGCATTGGAGGACCTCTGTTTGCATGCCTCCAAGCAAGAGGAGCGCGCCACCAAAGCAGAACGCGCTTCAGTTAAATACATGCAAGCCGTGTTCATGGAAAAGCACCTAGGGGAGATCATGCCTGGCACCATCACAGGGGTTTCCGATTGGGGACTTTTCGTTGAGGTTACGGGCACAGGTTGTGAAGGTTTGGTCCGGTACCGAGAGTTCACCGACGACTACTATGAGCTTGACATGGAGAATTACTGCATCGTTGGTCAGCGAACAGGCAAAACTATTCGCTTGGGTGATTCTTTGGAAATCCTTGTGAAAGAAGTGGATTTGAAGCGAAAAACTATTGACTTTTCCGTTCCCGGAAGCCGTGCAGCATCTAGGCCTGCAGGCAGGGACGAGTCAAGACGTCAACCCTCCAATCGCGGGAAATTTAACCCAACACAGCCAAGCCGTTCAGACAACAAGTCATCCAGTCAACGCAAGCAAAAGCGAGGCAAGTCAGGCAATCAAGGACAGAAGAAGCGCTAGGCTTCAGCTTTATTCATTCATCGCATCTTCCGCTGATGACTTCATCTTGGTGGTGAAACCCACTTGGTTGTCTTTTCTGTTGACATCCGCAGTCATCATGCGAGGGTCAACAACAATGGATGCAATGGAGCCTGTGTTGCCCTGCACGACCAACTCAAAGGTCTTTTCCGTGTAATTCCATGGACCTGCCACTGCCAAATTATCTGATGACTTGTGGCCAAACATGGCACTCAATGGGATGGTGTAGGTGATGCTTTGTCCCGTTTGGTAGACAACCAATACATCCACAGGCAAGGCCAGTGAGCCATGGCGTTCAAGGGTGACAACTGTCAGGTTTTTCCCAAGCCCTTTAACAGACGCGATGCCCACATCAGGGACTTTCAAGGTGTGCACCCATTGGTTGAGGTACCAGTCCAGGACCATCCCGCTTTCTTGCTCTGCAATGCGAAGAAAGTCGTTGGGTTGGGGGTGTTTGAACAGCCACTCATTTTTGAAGCGTTTCATCGTGGTCCAAAATGCCTCATCGCCAATGATGCCTTGCAATTGAACCAAGAACAAAGAGCCCATCATGTAGGCAGATAGCTGGTAAGGGAACTTGCCGTCATAATAGTTAGACAAGGTGGACATGGGCTCCATGATGCCCTTGCCTGCAATCTGTGCATAGCGATTGATATCGCTCAGGTGTGCGTTAGGCAAGTTCGCGCCGGTGACATGGTTCATGGCCTCTTCCTCTGCAAAGCTGGTGAAGCCCTCATCAATCCATGGGTAGCGCATTTCATCCGTGCCTAACATGCCGTAAAACCACATGTGTGATGCCTCGTGTATCACAGTCCCAAGCACCCCTTCATAACGTTTGCTGTGTATCTGCATGATCGTGGCCATGGGGTATTCCATGGCGCCTTCGCCACCTTGAATCACAGAAAACTGGGGCCATTCATAGCTTCCAAATTTGCCGTTCATGAAGCGAAAATAGCTCGCTAAATCAACCTGAAGCTGATCCATGTACATGCGGGATTTCTTGTTGTCTTGGTAGAAAAAGTGCAACTCAGGCCCGTCCTCCATTGTAACGCGATCATGAATGAAATCCGGGTCAGCTACCCAGGCAAAATCGTGGACATTGTCTGCTTCAAAGGTCCATGTCAGACGTGCATGTTTTGCGTGCTTAACTGGCTTGTCGCTGTAACCATGCCCAATCTCTGAGGCATTCTGCAATAACCCTGTGCCACCAATGGTGAACTTTGCATCCGCCGTAATATCCACCTTGAAATGCCCATAGTCACCATAAAACTCCCTGGCCACATAGATGTCCGGATGCCAGCCTTGCGCGTCGTAAACTGAGAGCTTAGGGTACCACTGGGTGAACGTGTAATCGATGCCTTCTGGGTTATCCCGTCCCGCTCGCTCAACAAGCTTAGGGATGCGGGTGGTGTAGGTCATGTGAAGGACGGTGGATTCCCCTGGTGAAAGGGGAGAAATCAAAGCAGCCTTTAGAATGGTTTGATCCACCACAAAAGCCATGGTTTGACCATCCTGAGATAAGCTGTGAACGATTTGCTCGCCTTGCTGTTTAGGCTTGAGTTGCTCAATGTTTTGACCGATGGCCTTGTCCTTGAACTGTGTGGGGATGTTGGCCATATTGGACATCATGCTTCCCGGCTGAAAGGCATTCCAATAGAGGTTGAAAAAGACCACATCAATGACATCCGGACTGTTGTTGGTGTAGACCAATGTCAAATCACCTGTCAGGCTATGCGCCTTGTGATCTAAGTCAACTACAATGTGGTAGTCGATAGCTTGTTGCCAGTAGCTTGGTCCGGGTTGAGCAACCATGGCAAGGCTTGATATGCACATGACGGTCAAGAGAAAATTGAATCGTTTCATGGGGGAATGTTAACGGTTAAGCGGTAAGGCTTCAAGCAATCGAGGCCCTTTATCTGTTTGCTGTAAAACGCACGACTCATTCACTGCGTCATGCTCAAGGATGAGCCGGTAGCCCTTGGTGGCGGCCTCTTCCAAGATGGTAGATTTTTCTGAGATCGTCACCAAAGGCCTTGTGTCATAGCCCATCACAAAGGGCAGCGGAATATGGCCCACTGAGGGAAGCAGGTCTGCCATGTAAACATGGGTCTCTCCGTTGACTTCAAGAATCGGGCACATCTGTGCCTCCGTGTGGCCATTGACCACAAAACAATCAAACCCCAATTCCGTCTTGATGCGCTGCTCTCCCAATCCGGTATCGATAAACCGCAATTGTCCGCTCTCTTGAAGGGGCATGATGTTCTCTTTGAGGAAGGAGGCCTTTTCTCGAGGGTTGGGGTCTGTGGCCCATGCCCAATGCCTCTCATTGGACCAAAAAGTGGCCTTCTCAAAGGCGGGAACCAATAAATCACCTCGACGCTGTACCGCCCCACCAACATGATCAAAGTGCAGATGGGTCAGGAACACATCGGTGATGTCGTTGCGGCAAAAGCCCGCATCAGCCAGTCCCTTGTCCATGGTGTTGTCACCATGCAAATGGTAGTGGCTGAAAAATTTATCTGACTGCTTGTCGCCAATGCCCGTGTCGACCAACGTCAAGCGGTCGCCATCTTCAATCAATAGGCAACGCATGGCCCATGTGCAGAGGTTCTTCTCGTCTGCCGGATTGGTTCTCGACCACAATTGCTTGGGGACAACGCCAAACATGGCGCCGCCATCGAGCTTGAAGTTACCGGTATGGATGGGGTGAATTTTCATGACTGTGAAGCTAATCAAGAAAAAAGAAGGCCCGACATTTTCATGCCGGGCTCATCTTAACCTAAACTCACATAGAAATGTGACAGAACAATGAAGGAAACGCAAAACCTATGCCAAACTACTTTCTCGTGCGCTTTGATCGGAAAAACTCACTGAGCAAGTCACCGCAAACATCGGCTTCAATCCCATGAGTTATCAATGTTTTAGGATGGAATTGCCCGCCCATGGTTTGGTAACCGCGCTTGGCATCACTGGCGCCATAGACAATTCGTCCAATCTGTGACCAGAACAAGGCACCTGCACACATGCTGCATGGCTCAAGGGTCACATACAAGGTGCAATCTGGCAAATACTTTGCGCCAAGGGCATTGGATGCTGCCGTGATGGCCTGCATTTCTGCGTGTGCTGTGACATCGTGCAAACGCTCTGTGAGGTTGTGTCCCCTGGCGATGATTTGATCATTGGCTACGACCACAGCGCCCACTGGCACCTCATCCATGTCGTAGGCTTTCATGGCCTCGCGGATGGCTTGTCGCATGTACATCAAGTCTGTTTCTGGTGTGGTTTCTTTCATTGGTGGCAAATTACACGGGAATGCGCACATGACCCACATAGATAATTACCTTTGTACCAGATTATATCACCATGTACCGTACCCATACCTGCGGAGAGCTTCGAAGCTCCCACATCTCCAAAACTGTCACCCTATCCGGGTGGGTCCAACGCCGTCGCGACTTTGGCGGCCTGTCATTCATTGATTTGCGCGATCGCTATGGCCTGACCCAGCTTTCCTTCAATGAACAAGAGGATGCCTCAATGCTACAGATGGCTCGAGGTCTGCAGCGCGAATACGTGGTGCAGGTAACAGGTGTCGTGGTTGCACGAGAGAAGGTCAATGCAGATTTGGCAACAGGGGATGTAGAAATCAAAGTGAGCAACATCGTTGTATTGAGTCAATCACAAACCCCACCGTTTACCATTGAAGATCAAAGTGATGGCGGCGAAGAGCTTCGCATGACCTACCGCTATTTGGACATTCGACGCAAACCCGTCAAGGAAAAGTTGCTGCTTAGGCACCGCATCAGTACCCTGGTTAGGGACTACCTCAACAGACAGGGATTTGTGGATGTTGAAACCCCCTTCCTGATCAAATCCACGCCAGAAGGCGCACGCGATTTCGTGGTTCCTTCACGCATGAATCAAGGGCAATTTTATGCCTTGCCACAATCCCCGCAAACTTTCAAGCAGCTCTTGATGATTGGGGGGATGGATCGCTATTACCAAATTGTGCGCTGCTTCAGGGATGAAGATCTGCGCGCTGACCGCCAGCCAGAATTCACGCAAATTGATTGCGAAATGGCCTTTGTGGAGCAAGAAGACATCCTTAACACCTTTGAAGGTTTGTTGGCTCATGTCCTGAAAGGCGTGCACAACCAAGACATGGCTGTGGTGCCTCGCATGACCTACGCAGAAACCATGAGGGATTATGGCAATGACAAGCCAGACATCCGATTTGACATGAAGCTCAAGGACATGAGGCATTTGGTCAAAGACGCAGGGTTTGTGGTGTTTGACAAGGCGGAATTGGTTGTTGGTATTTGCGTAGATGGCTGTGCCAATTACACGCGCAAGCAACTGGACAAATTGACTGACTGGGTGAAGCGTCCGCAGATCGGAATGACTGGCATGATCTGGATGAAGGTCAGCGACGAAGGCAGTTGCAGCTCAAGTGTGAATAAATTCTTCGATGCCGATGCGCTGAATCACTGGAAGGATGCCTTTGGCGCAAAGCCAGGTGACTTGATCCTTGTGCTGGCAGGTAAAGAAGCCTTGACGCGCAAAGCCATGAGTGAGTTGCGATTGCACATGGCAGAGACATTAGGGCTGAGAAATCCCGCTGAATTTGCACCCCTCTGGGTCTTAGACTTTCCTTTGTTGGAATGGGATGAAGAATCTGGCCGCTACCATGCCATGCACCACCCCTTCACCAGCCCAAAGCCAGAAGACATGCACCTGATTGATTCTGATCCGGGCGCGGTCCGAGCTAACGCCTATGACTTGGTGCTCAATGGCAATGAAATTGGTGGTGGATCCATTCGGAATCACGACAGAGCCCTTCAGGCACGCATGTTTGACCTTTTGGGTTTCAGCCCAGAAGAGACTGAAGCACAGTTTGGGTTTTTGATGAAGGCTTTTGACTTCGGTGCCCCTCCTCATGGCGGTGTAGCCTTTGGTTTTGACCGCCTGGTTGCTATCATGGGCGGGGATGAATCCATCCGGGACTACATCGCTTTCCCTAAGAACAATGCCGGTCGGGACGTCATGATTGATGCCCCTTCAGTGATTGATTCAGGCACAATGGATGAGCTGGGGCTGAACATCAAGGGCTGATTTATTGGCTGGCAAGGTTTTTGGAATACAGAGCTATATTTACTGGCCAAAAAAATCACCACCTATGAAGCAATTTCTACCCGCTATTCTTCTTCTATTTTTTGTCTCCTCACAAGCTCAAGCTCAGCAATGGGTTGAGTCCATGCAGGATGAATCTGTCAATGTCTACCAAGCCATTGATGAATTTGAAAAATTCTGGGAAGGCAAGGTTGTTGAAAAAGGTCATGGATGGAAGCAATTCAGGCGTTGGGAGCAGTTTTGGGAGCCACGGGTTTACCCTCATGGCAATCGCCCTAACGGGTCTGCGGTTTTTCAGGCCAATAGCCAAATTCAGGCATCAACCGCGGCCAATCCTGGCCTGGGCAATTGGAGCTTGGTTGGCCCTTCAAATGGCAATGCCCTTCAAGGCATTGGTCGTGTCAATAGCATCACATTCCATCCCAACAACAGCCAAACCATCTATGCAGGAGCGCCAGCTGGTGGCCTTTGGAAATCTACCAACGATGGGGGTTCTTGGACAACCAACACCGATAAATTACCGAACATTGGCATCAGTACCATGGTCATTGACCCTCTACATCCCGACACCATGTACGTCGGCACCGGTGACCGTGACGCGGGAGATACTTACTCAACCGGCGTCCTGAAGTCTGTTGATGCTGGCGCAACTTGGCAGGCAACGGGTTTGACGTTTGGCATATCGCAATTCAAACGCATCACCGGCATGGTGATCCACCCTGACAGCACCAACTGGCTGGTTGTTTCCACACGAACTGGCATGTACAGAACCACCGATGGCGGTGACAACTGGACCTTGATTCAAGGTGGCACCTTTCAGAGCTTAACCACCGTGGTTGGCGCGGAGCATTTGCTCTATGCCGGCACACGGACCAATGCCAAGATCTGGTATTCACGCGATTTTGGCATCTCTTGGACCATGGCCATTACCGGTCTTCCCGTCTCCGGTACTAGCCGGGCTGAACTGGCAACCACTGCTGCTGACACCAACTATGTCTACGCCATTTATGGCGCCAGCAACAACGGTCTTTACGGCGTTTACCGGTCTACCAACAAGGGCGTTTCATGGACGCAAATGCATGGCAGCACACCCAACTTGCTTGGCTGGAGCACCACTGGCGCTGGCACCGGTGGCCAGGCATGGTATGATCTGACCATCGCGGCATCCCCTCTGAACAAAGATGTGATTTTGATTGGTGGTGTGAATATTTGGCGATCCAACAATGGCGGTTCAAGCTTTGGGCTAAGTGGTCACTGGTATGGTGGTGGTGGTGCAAGCTTTGTGCATGCAGATCATCACTGGCTCACCTTCCGACCCAACAGCAACAAGGTTTACGCAGGCACCGATGGGGGCGTTTATCGGTCAACCAACAGCGGACTCAACAACTCTTGGGTAGCGCGCAACGACGGCATGGCTATCACCATGTACTATAAAATTAGCACCTCCGCTGCCAACAGCAACCTCACGCTAGCTGGAGCGCAAGACAACGGCACCCACCTCAAGAACAATACATGGTCTAGGGTCGGTGGCGGCGATGGCATGGACAATGGCATTGCCGGCAGTGATGCCATGGTCATGTACCGTTCCATTTACTATGGAGATTTTGACAAGTCTGTCAATGGCGGCGGGTCGTTCAATGCGCCTTTCAACCTCCCTCCATCGGGCAATGGCAACTGGGTCACGCCATTTGTGGTGTCCGTGATCAACGCCAACACCTTGTATGCGGGGTTTGAAAAGCTCTGGAAAAGCAGCAATGCAGGTTCTTCTTTCAGCGCCACAACAACGACAGGCATTTGGGGAAGCAACAAAATCGATGTCATTGCAGAAGCCCCCAGCAATGCCAGTGTCCTCTATGTAGGGATCAATCAGCGCGTTTACCGCAGCGTCAATGGCGGCGGAATATGGACACATATCACCAACAATGTGAGTAATCAAAATACGGTAACGGGAATTGCCGTGGACCCTGCCAATGCAGACCACATCGCCATCACTAAATCTGGCTACAGTGTTGATAAAGTCTACGAATCTTATGACGGCGGCAGCTCATGGTACAACCGCACAGGATCCTTGCCTAACATTCCCGCCAACTGCGTAGCCTTTGAGCCCGGAAGCAATGGCTTGCTCTATGTAGGCACCGACGTTGGCGTCTACTTTCGCGATGCAAGCATGAGTGATTGGCTCCCATTCATGGACGGCCTTCCCAACACCATCATCAATGACATTGAAATCCTTCAAACAGCCAGCGTCAATTTAATTCGCGTGGGAACCTATGGTCGTGGCGTATGGGAAAGTCCTTTGGCCTCTACATTCTTGGACATTCCTGTAGCCGCATTTGACGTGGCCCCAGAGGCCCTCTGTGCCATTGGCGACAGCATTCAACTCCATGACCAATCCCTGAACATGCCAGGCAATTGGGCTTGGACCATCCACCCGCAGACATTCTCTTATGCCAGTGGCAGTTCATCTAGCTCGCAAAATCCCATCATCATTCCAACAGCCACTGGCAACTACAGCATTCAGCTGATTGCAGGCAACAGCTACGGTTCCGACACCTCTGTGGCCATTCACGCACTTGCAGTTGGCGGCATCCTAACGCCAGTGAATGAAGAATTCAAGGGAGCGCTTCCCAACCGTTGGGCCATTGAAAACCCAGACAATGATCGCGGGTGGAACATGGCCTCTTTGGGTCACCTTGACTCGGTGTCTGCCGTGATGCGTTTCTTCAATTACAGCAACATTGGCCAGGTGGATGCTTTGATTTCTCCCCCTTATGCCATCGACAGCAACAGCACCTTGATCTATGATCTTGCATACCAAATGAAGACTGGTAATGCCTCTGACACCCTGCGCATTATGGCCAGTACCGATTGTGGCGCCACGTGGCAACTTTTGTTCACTGGCTCCGATGACGGAACAGGTAACTTTGCCACAGCTGCATCCAGCATCAACGCCTTTGTACCAACAACAAGTGCCCAGTGGCGTACCGACACATTGGCTTTAGGCAACCTATCCGGAACCGTCACCTTCAAGTTTGAGGGAGTCAATGCCGGCGGCAACCATCTCTACTTGGACCATTTGCGTCTGCTGCCAGCCAGCTTGGCAACACCTGTAGCAGCTATTTTCAGCACAACAGCAGCTTGTCAAGGTTCATCCGTGACCTACCACAGTGCCAGCACAGGACAAAGCCTGAGTCATGCATGGTCTTTCCCAGGTGGTAGCCCATCAAGTAGTGTCGCCGTCAACCCGGTGGTAACCTATGCCAACAGCGGATCCTTCAGTGTTTCATTGACCGTTAGCAACACCGCTGGCAGTGATGCCATCACCATGAGCAACCACCTCAGCGTGACAACTGCCGTAAGCCCTAGCATTGCGCTGACTGCATCAAGCATGCCCGCTTGCCAAGGCGATACCGTCACTTTTGTCGCGAGTACAATCAATAGTGGCAGCAATCCGGTCTACCAATGGATGATCAATGGGCAGATAAGCGGAAGCAGTAGCTCAACCTTTAGCTCCTTCACGCTCAATACAGGGGATAGTGTCACCTGCTTGCTAAGAAGTGATGCATACTGTGCTTCACCCAGTGAATTGCTATCTGCGCCTTCCGTTGTATCCATATACTCACTGCCAACAGTTAGTGCAGGCAGCTACCCTTCGGTCTGCACGGGTGGGTCTGACATCCCGCTGACCGGCACACCCGCTGGTGGCACCTTCACGGGAATTGCCGTTAGCAACAACCAGTTTTCACCGAGTCAAGTCGGGCCCGGCGCATACACTGTAACCTACAGCTACACGGACAACAACGGTTGCAGCAACAGTGCATCGGTTGACATCATTGTTGGCTCTCCGCCCAATGTCTTTTTCAACTCAAACATTGGTGACCTCTGTGGGGCCGACCCTGCGATCACCCCGACAGGCGGCTACCCATTTGGCGGATACTACCAGGTAGACGGTGTGCAAGTCACACAAGTGACACCGAGCACCCTCACTGTTGGCATGCACTATTTAGACTATGTCTACAGCAATAGCTTGTGCACCGTGGTGAAGCTTGACTCTTTTTATGTGTATGCAAGTCCTCCCGTTCCAAGCATTCAAGTTTTTGACGGCGACAGCCTGTTCTGCCCGCAAGCCACTGCGCCTTATATCGTGGTTTGGCTTGATGGCAACATGAATGCCATTGCCGGCGCAAGCAACCCATGGTACCACGCGCCAAGCCCGGACAACTACTCTGTCCGATTGAAAATCGGATCGAGCTGCTGGGAGACGTCTGGACCAACTGCTGTCACAGCCTTGCCAGAGTTGCTACAAGGTGTTGCGCATGTGAAGCCTAACCCAAGCTCTGGTGAGTTTACCGTGGTTTTGCAGTCCGGCATCTTCATGCCAACCCAATGGCGACTCATCACAGTCCAAGGCGAAGAGCTATTGGCTGGTGATGTCCTTGCCGGTCAAAAAGACATGAACATGGACATCCGCCACATGGCAAACGGGTTGTACATCTTGGAATTGATTGCACCAGAAGCTACCCATGCCCTACGTGTGGTAAAGGTTGCTAACTGACGATTGTGATGCATGCCTTCAATGCATCAATAAAAACCCCGCAGGGCTTACCTGCGGGGTTTTTTATTGGGTCCAAAAGCCTGTTGACTGCGCATAGCCTTCGACATGCTTACGATCAGGCCGTGGTCATGTGATTGAGCAAGGATTCAA
Organism: Flavobacteriales bacterium UBA3442; assembly: GCA_002378565.1. Taxonomy (GTDB): domain Bacteria; phylum Bacteroidota; class Bacteroidia; order Flavobacteriales; family Schleiferiaceae; genus TMED14. The sequence continues at coordinate 13,863 of DFSH01000050.1, forward strand.
GCAAAATTTTTCCATCTGCATTGAGCAGGTCCTCAGTGGCTGCACGTTCTGGGTGTGGCATCATGCCCATCACGTTTTTCCTTGCATTGCAAACACCAGCGATGTTGTCAATGGATCCATTGGGGTTGGATGCATCGGTGACCTTTGCTTGCTCATCGCAGTAATAAAAGAGCACTTGCCCATTGTCATCCAATCGGTTCAATGTGTCTTCATCTGCGTGGTAGCGACCTTCACCATGAGCGATAGGAATTTTGTAGGCCTTGGTCATGTCAAGGTCCGCAGTGATTGCTGAGTCCAGCATGCCCGGTGTCAAGTGAATGTTCTTGCAAATGAAGTTGTGTGAACTATTGTGCAGCAGGGCACCTGGAAGGAAATGTGCTTCCGTCAACATTTGAAAACCATTGCAAATCCCCATAACATAACCGCCTTTGTCTGCGTGTTTGATCACCTCTGCCATGATGGGCGAAAAGCGAGCAATGGCACCGGAACGAAGGTAGTCGCCATAGGAAAATCCTCCAGGGAGAATCACCATATCAACCCCTTGAAGGTCATGGTCTTTATGCCAAAGAGAGACGGCTTCCTGACCAAGATCATGGCGCAACGCATGCAGCATGTCTTGATCACAATTAGAGCCTGGGAAGGTGACTACGCCAAATTTCATGCGACAAATGTACAGCCAGAATGTACGTCCACGGCGGGTCAATCAGTCGATAATTATGGGAAAAGATCGCCGGATAACCCTGCCGGTTGATGCTGTCCATTGCAAGACCCACAGGGCAGCACCTCGGGCTGATTTTGGGGGCAATACATGGCATGACCAGTGGTCAACAGACTGAACAGGCAAGGGGTCTGACCAGGTTATTGTCCATGTGCCGCCACTGGGGGCATCTAGCCACAAGGCGCTATCCGCCACAGCAAAGGCAGCCGTGTCTCCCGACCACGCCTGGATGTCTTGGAAGGGAAAGTAGTAAGCTTGTGTAGGCTGATGGGCCTTCAACAAGGAGAAAGCCATCATCCAAGTCAGAAAAAACGGCATGGCAAATAGTCGCATAGGGGCTGTACTTTTGCACAAGATTAATCCAGCAAGAGGAGTTATGCGTTTAGCCTTGATAGGAGCCACCGGCATGGTCGGCCAAGTGAT
>DFSH01000050.1:15371-17796 GCA_002378565.1 Flavobacteriales bacterium UBA3442
CCAGATTTAGCCCTGTTTTCTGCTGGAAGCGACCTATCGGTAACATGGGCTAAGGCCTTCACGGATCAAGGCTGTGTTGTTATTGACAACTCATCTGCCTGGCGCATGGACCCTGACATCCCCCTGGTGGTTCCTCAAGTGAATGCCTCAGCATTGTCTAAAAAGGATTGCCTCATTGCTAACCCCAACTGCAGCACCATCCAATTGGTTATGGTTCTCAAGGCCCTTGACCAGCTTTCACCCATTGGCCGAGTTCTTGTCAGCACCTACCAAGCCACCTCGGGCACAGGCAAGCTTGCGGTCAATCAGTTGACGCAAGAAATAGCTGGAGATTCGGTAATTGACAATGCCTATCCCTACCAAATTCATCAGAATGTACTGCCCCATTGCGATGATTTTTTGCCCAATGGCTACACCAAGGAGGAAATGAAACTCACGAATGAAAGCGTGAAAATTCTGGGCAACCCAAAGGTTCAAGTCAGCGCAACTGCCGTTAGGGTACCTATTCAAGTTGGCCATTCAGAGTCAGTGAACATTGCCTTCCTTGGCGATCGACCACCCCTGGCGGCCATCCGCCAAGCGCTGTCGGATTTCCCTGGCATCACTTTGCAGGATGATCCGCAAAACGATGTCTACCCCATGCCGCTATCTGCGGAAGGCAAGGATGATGTTTTTGTCGGGCGTTTGCGCAAAGATCTCAGTTGTGAGAACGCAGTGAACCTGTGGATTGTTTCAGACAATTTGCGCAAGGGCGCAGCCAGCAACGCCATTGACATTGCAGCGTATTTGCTTGAACACAAGCTATTGACACCCGCTCATTAAACCTTTTTACATTTTTATCATCAAAACAGCATGAAAACCTCATTGACCCTTGCTTTTGCGCTAGCTATTTCTCTACAGTCCATCGCGCAAACCACTGTCACCGGTCAGGTTGTTGGCAGTGATGACCAAGCAGCCCTTGTTGGAGCTCAAGTTATAGTTTCACAACAACGTCAAGCCATCACGCAAGTTGTGACCGATGCAAAGGGTCAATTCTCAATCAAGCTACCCAGCGGAATTTATGGCCTTGGCATTCAAATGATGGGTTACACAGCTACACGCCAACGATTGACTGTTGGCTCAGATAAGCTAGACTTGGGGGCAATCACCCTGTCCATTGAAGATACAGAATTGGCGGAAGCTGAAGTCACCGCAAGCGGGCCGCGTGCCCTTAACGGCTTGGACCGCAAGGTTTACCAGGTGGGTGATGATTTGATCGCGCAAGGCGGAACCGGCATGGACATCCTGCGTCAAGTCCCCAGCCTCACAGTAGATATCGATGGCAACATCGCCCTGCGAGGCGATGAGAACGTTACCATTTTGGTGGACGGGAGGCCCGCAGCACTCTTGGGTCTCACTGGTGATAATGCCTTTGAGCGCATCCCAGCGAACAGCATTGCCAGTGTGGAGGTGGTCACGAACCCGGGGGCGAAATACGATGCATCTGGCACTGGCGGCATCATCAACATCGTGACCAAAAAAGGGAGAAAACTGCCCTTCAATGGCAATTTTAATGCAGGCATTGGAACCGGAGACAAGCAAAATGCCGGCTTCACTGTTTCAGCGCCTGCAAAGAATTTTCGATTGACAACCTCATTGAATTGGGGCGATCGGCAAAGGCGAAACGAAAGCCATGTTTTCCGGCGCTACGATTTCCCTGACACCACCTATACCTTGAATTATGATGGCGCAGGGATTAGCGGTCATGACAATTTAAACTTTCTGATTGGCTTGGACTGGACCCTTGCGAAGGTGCATGAATTCAATCTCAGTGTCAACCTTGGTCAAGGCAACGGAACGGGAGATGAGACTACCGAATACGTGAATCAAACGCTGGATAAGAGCTTTATCACGCGTGCGACGCAAATCAGTGGCAACTCCTTTGGTTACGGCAACGACAATATCAGCCTGATGTACAAAAAAGTTTTTGATGATGACATCAAGGCATTCTCCATGGATGCAACCTACGCGACGGGCAGCAGTCAATCGGGGAGTTCAACAAGATTTGTCAAAGACAACCTCTACCCAGACGACCTAACCTATGGGGATGTGGCAGCACAGCTCTTTAACAATATAGGTGACAACCAGACCTTCAACTTTCAGTCTGATTTCAGTTGGCCTGTTGGGGATGCAGGGCGCTTAGATATGGGTGGCAGGTACAGCATCAAGGCATCCAAAGAGGATCGTATTGCTTCGCAATTGCCTTACCAATGGTCATCGTCCTATGTGCCCGACAGCTTGCGCAGCTTGAATGTGGATCAAAACAATACCATTGCCGCACTGTATGCTACTTATGGTCATGTGTTCAGTGAGCAATGGAAGGGCCAATTAGGCCTGAGGTATGAGAACGCTAGCCTGTCATTCAACTTGAGTGATGGCTCACCGT
>DFSH01000050.1:18124-24477 GCA_002378565.1 Flavobacteriales bacterium UBA3442
AAAAAAGGCTTGGAATTTCAGGGCAGTTACTCCATGCGTGTGAACCGGCCACGCGAGCGAGCGCTCAACCCCGTGATCGATTACAGCAACCCGCAATCCCTGAGGAAGGGCAACCCTGAGCTGAAACCAGAAATCACCCACAGTGTTGAGTTGAGTGCCGTACAATACAGCCGCAAGGGGTCCATTTCAGCGGCCATTTACGCTAAAAGAACTGATGGCATGTTCTCTCGTTACCTCACGGTTGAACCCAACGGCATCTTGATGATGACTTGGGAAAACTTTGACCTCCGACAGCGAATTGGTGCTAGCGGTAATGCCATGTTAAGGTTCAGTAAAACCCTCAGTATTCAAGCCTCAGCAGATGCTTTTTACACAGAAATTTCAGGTGAGAATTTGCAAGTTGGCTTGAGTCAATCAGGCTTTGGCTGGCAAGGTCGAGGCAATGTGATGTGGCAGTTTCAACCAAAGCATCAACTGCAAGTGACCTTCAACCATTGGGGCGCTGGCCCTACAGGTCAAGGCTACAGGAAGGGTATCAGCTACCTAGATATGGCCTACAAGTACGACATCATCCCCAAGAAGCTCTTCGTGTCGATGCGCCTGTCTGATGTCTTCAACACAAGGCAATTCAGCTACATTCAAGATAGCCGTAACCTCTACGTGACCTATGATCGGGCAAGGGAAAGTCAGATCCTTTATTTGTCGGTTCAATACGACTTTGGTGCGAAGGAATCTAAAGGGCGCGGTGGGCGCAAAGGATCTCGCGGCGGAAGCGGCGGCGGGTCACAGGGCGCGGGCATGGAACTCTGACTTGATCACCACCACAGGGCAAGCGGCTTTGCGGTAGGCACATGTTGCCATGTGTGACACTGCCTTTTCTAGACCCATTCAACCAACTCAAACCCTTGACAAAGCTGTTGAAAACTGCCTGAACATTGCAAGCAGAGACACAACATTCTTATGTAGCTTGGTCAGTAGATGAAGTCATTCAACACATCACTGGAACGCCATATTTTCCATCTGCTTTTTCAAGAAGATCGGGTAGATATCCCTGGCCTAGGTCGCTTTGACGCCGCAAAGTACGGCGCAAAGATTCAGTTAGAATCAGGCCTTTTTCTCCCGCCAGCTCGCAGGCTTTCCTTTTCACCTGTCGCTGGGAAAAGTGAGACCTTGGTCAACCATTTGATGCGATTTGAAAGCCTGGATAATCACGCTGTAGACGTGATGCTTGGTTACCAAGTGCAACAATGGCAGCAAGCACTATCTGAAGGAAAGCGCCTTCGCCTTGACGGTTTAGGCACCTTAGCGAAAACAGGTTTGCAATGGGTATTTCAACCAGCCATTGAAGCCAATTTCCTGCCAGAAGCTTATGGCCTTCCCATTTTCCGCGCCACCCCACTTGCCAACTTGGTGGTGCCTATCCGGACGGAAGAAATTCCCATCAAAACGCATTCATGGACTGCGCCTTTGCGTGCAGCAGCAGTTGTAACGGGAGCAGTGACCTTGCTAGCGCTAGGTGCCAGCAAAGCAGATTTCAGAGATATGGTGCAAAGCGCCTCGTTTGACCCCGCCACGGAATGGCGTGCATTCAGGTCCACCGCAAGCGACTGGATGGATGACGTCTTCGCTAAGGAAGCGAGCACGAGTGAAGTTGCCGAGGATGAACCCGTTGTCATTGAACGAGACATCATATTATCCGATGTAGAAATGGAACCCAGCAAGGAAGGTCCACGGTTCTTTTTGATTGTAGGTGCCTTTTCCGAGGTGACTAATGCGCAGCGGCTTGAGGCCAAATTGCTCAACGATGGCTACCCTGCCACATGGATCAAGCCGGCCGTCGGATTGAACAAGGTGGCTATTAGAACCTTTGCCAGTCGAGAAGAAGCCAACAAGGCAAAGGCAGCCCTTAAGCCCTCCTACCCAGCCGTATGGATTTACAGCGAATGAAAGCAAAGCACCCATCTGATTCGTTGACGATCATGACGGAACTCGTCTTGCCCAACGACACCAACAACCTGAACAACCTCTTTGGCGGGCAGCTGCTCAGCTGGATGGATCGGTGCTCAGCGATAGCCGCGCATCGCCACAGCAAGACCATCGTCGTTACTGCTTCAGTGAACAATGTCTCCTTCAAAAAGTCAATTCCCCAAGGGACAATCTTGACCATGGAAGCAAAGGTTTCAAGGGCATTCACTTCTTCCATGGAAATCTATGTGGACGTCTTCACGGAGTCCGATGATGAGACCCATGAACGCGTCAAATCCAATGAGGCCATGTACACATTTGTTGCCGTGGACAGCAAAGGCAAGAGCTGTCCCGTACCGCCCATCATTCCCGTGACAGAGGAAGATAAAATTCGTTTTGATGGCGCCCTGCGCCGACGCCAATTGGCCTTGATTTTGTCGGGGAAAATGGAACCCTCAGAAGCCACTGAACTCAGGGCACTGTTTGTTGAGGATTGAGCCCTTCAACCATGCAAGCACCCCATTGAACACACGGTCAAAAGAGCCATTTCAGCAACAGCATTGCAATCACAATACTGGGCGAAAATGCAGTTTTCATCCATGGCTTGCGGATGTACGATTGCACATTGACCCATTGAGGTGCTAACGCCACGGCTAGCATTCCCATCACCATGTGGTGATTTCCAATCCCTGAACAAGCCATCAGCACCATGCCCGTGATGGCCATGATGCTCAGAACCAATCCTCGCCGTTTGGCCCTTTTTGCAAAGCGCATGGCTGGGGGCAATTGGATCAAGGCAAAGAAGCCAAGTAATAGAACCAAGCCCGCTTGCGGGCCAGGGACTGACCATGTCCACGCCATGCCTCGCAGTGGGTCCATCACAAGTGTCCTGCCACTGCACAGGGACCATAGCGTGGCTATCATCCACAAAATCACTGCCATGACAAGCCACGCTATGGCCACTTGCGCGACCTGTCTGAAGCCTGCTCCTCGCACGGTTAAGGGCGCAAGCAAGGCCAGTGGCAAGAGAATCAATGTGGACGGATCCACCAACACGAACAAGGCTGACAACATCCCAAGCATCGTGCAGTGGTGCCATGTAAACATGGTGAGCTGGTAGGCGCGGGCCATCCAGAATGTAGCAGCCAGAGCTCCAAGCAAGCTTGACCAGGTCCAAGCATCTGTAACCAGCATCAGACCCGACAAGGCAAAGAACCAGCCCAACACATGCTGACTTTTCAAGTACCCTGACCGGTAAACCAATGCGGCATTCGTGACCCAGGCCATGACACCCGTTGACAAGGCCAATGCCACCTTTTCAAGGCCATGCATGCCTGCTGGCAACCACAGCCAAGACAAGACCGCCACGGCAGCTATCAATAGCAGGCTGGTTGTGCTCTTATCTTGTGCAAATAATACCTGGGCTGTGCGCATCTTAGGATGTAACTTTGCGTAAAATTACCATTTCAGCTATGTTGACACGCACGATTTTTGAAGGATTAGGAGATTTCATCACATGGGCAATGCAATTGTGGCCATGGATCGGGAACAATGCCAATATCCTTTTCTCTGTTGTGATCACAGTCGCCTTGATTTACTGGATTCGGCAGATGTTACAGCACCAGGCTGCAGGCGAAAAATAACATTTTTTCATAGGATGTCTTGACCGATGTCCTTGCGATGATTAGCCCCATCAAAGGTGATGGAAGCCACGGCTTGGTATGCCTTGCCAAGGGCGCTAGCCATATCGTCCCCCACACCCGTCACGCAAAGCACTCGACCCCCAGCTGTACAAAGCTCCTCATCCTTGAGGGTTGTTCCGGCTTGAAAAACAATGGCGTGCTCACTGGCCTGATCCAAGCCTAAAATTGGCAAGCCCTTGGGGTAACTGCCCGGGTAGCCTTCTGACACCATCATGACGGTAGCAGCAGACTGCTTGGATTGGCGCGCTACCCTATTGGTCAACTTGCCATTACCTGCATCGCGCAAGATGGGCAAGAAGTCCTCGTCCAGCCGGGCCATGACAACCTCTGTCTCAGGATCCCCCATGCGGCAATTGTATTCAATGACCATGGCTTCACCTTCCACATCGATCAAGCCAAAGAACAAGAAGCCCTTGTAAGGCAATCCATCCTTTGCCAGCCCTTCAATTGTAGGCTCAATGATGCGAGACATGACCTGTTTCTGCATGGCTTCATCAAACAATGGCACAGGGCTCACTGCGCCCATGCCACCCGTGTTTGGTCCCTGGTCGCCTTCGCCAATGCGCTTGTAGTCCTTCGCCTCTGGCAGAATAACAGCAGACTTGCCATCGGTGACCGCAAACACTGAAAACTCCATGCCCGCAAGGAATTCTTCCACCACCACCCGAGAGGAGGCAGCACCAAATTTTGCATCGCCCAACATGGAGCGCATCTCTTGTTGTGCTTCAGCCAATGTGTCAAGAATGACCACGCCTTTACCTGCTGCCAGGCCATCTGCTTTGAGGACATAAGGTCCATCAACCGTAGCCAGGTAATCTACTGCAGCCTCCAGCTCGTTGGCATTGAACGTGCGGTAAGCCGCCGTTGGAATGTTGTGTTGCATCATGAAATATTTCGCAAAATCCTTGGATCCTTCCAGCTGTGCTCCCTTAGCAGATGGGCCAATGAACAAGATTGACGCAAGGTCTTCATCGGCAGCAAATTGATCGCCCAATCCCTTGCATAGTGGCTCCTCTGGGCCCACAATGACCATGTCAATGCGATTGTTCATGCAGAAATCTTTCATGGCAACAAACTGCCTCCAGTCCACCGACACATTGTTGCCATAGGCCAATGTGCCAGGGTTTCCGGGCGCAATAAACAGTTCGCCCAACTCAGGACTTTGACTCAAGGACCATGCAATGGCTGACTCGCGACCACCGGATCCAATCAACAGAATATTCATAAGGGCAAAATTCAACATAAAGTGCCATAAAGCCATGCTTGAATCAGGGTTTCATCATAAATTCAACCCATGAATGCACCACACCCTTTAGATTGGCTGGTCTTGGCCGTTTTTTTGATCTCTTTGGTGACCCTTGTACTCAGGGATCTATTGCCTCTATGCCATTCATCCACGCAGAACCCAACCCCAGAAAACTGATGTCACCTGAGGTCATTGAACTCTTAGAAAGCCATTTCCCAGATCAGGTAGATCAGGGCATTGTAAGAACGGGTTTGGACTACCTTTTTCAAGCGCATGAGATGCTGATAGGAATTCAGTCTGATGATTTTGTTGACCTGCCACTCATGGAAGGTGGCGGAGAAAGTTGGGCAATACATATCCAACACCCAGCAAGCAAGAACCACCACATCATTGACGGTCATCGAGCGCATCAAATGGCTTGGGTTCTGAAGGAGCTCTGGCAGGATATCCCCCTGGCTATGTCACCCGTTCGGAACATTCGGATGTACTTCCGCATCATCGATCAGCGCATCTATCAAGGCCTTGCCGCCCGGCATGGTTCCTTGGCTATTGCCACCCAGGGTGATGCCTTCAGTGAGTTCATTGGAGATGTGCTCACTTTAATGACAGGGAAGGCGGAAGACAACAATTACCGTTTTCGCTGGTGGCATCGGATACACGGCACGCATTGAAACCCTCATTGCAGGATTTTCCAGCGTTTTCATAGGCTTCTGGCGGTCAGCCGCTATCAGAATTTTTCTTACATTATAGGCAATCTACTCATTGTGACCAGAACAAGCCATGCATTGGAACGAAAATGAAATCACCCTTCTCTACGATTGCGATCAACTTCGCGACAGAAAAACTTTGACTTATGCCGCCAGCATGGGCTTCAAGGTAAACAAACAAGACTTGAGAAATGGCCTAGTATCCGCCTCGGTTTTCCAAATGATGTTGGACAATTTACAAATTCATCCCAAGCACTTGATTAACCGAGCAGACCCCTATTATCAATCCTCGCTGAAGGGCAAAAGTGATCAACCTTATTTTTGGTGGAATGCCATCAAGCGCATGCCCCATTTGCTGATTGCTCCCATCGCACACCACAAAGGCTCAACAGTGATTTGCCTCAGCCCCACCGATGTGCTCAAAGTACGAATGGCAGGCAATCGCGTGACTACCTGAGCCTGATTGATGGCGCAGGAAGCTGACCTGACGACTGTCTACTGAAAGCCTTTTCGATTGTATATTCGCCATCCTTAAGGGGGTATAGCTCAGTTGGCTAGAGCGCTTGCATGGCATGCAAGAGGTCGTCGGTTCGACTCCGACTATCTCCACCAAATAAAAACCCACTCAAATGAGTGGGTTTTTATTTATTCAATTATTATTTTATTAACCTTTATTTAATCACAACATTCCCCTTCAACATAAGAGATGACTCCAAGTCTGTCTGCATAGCA
>DFSH01000073.1:0-6905 GCA_002378565.1 Flavobacteriales bacterium UBA3442
AAATCAGCTGGGTTTGGCACAGATTGGGGTGTTGATGAGGCGTTGGACAGCTTGATGGGATTGAACCTCATCCCTGAAACCATCGTTATTGGCGTTGCGTGCGCAGCAGATGGCGCACTCAGGCAAGAAGAGTATGGCGATGGCGATCTAGGCCGTGCCACCATGAATTATTTTGCGACGGACTTGATGGAATGGGTCAAGGCCCGCTACACCATCAATCGGGTCTTCCTTGCAGGCTCAAGCATGGGTGGCTGCTTTGCCTTTCAATGCATGGCATGGAAGCCTGGCATGCTCTCTGGCGCCATTGCCATGTCACCCGCTGTTCACGTTGAGACAAGCAACAACTTGGTCATTGATGCCCTTTCCCGATGGGAGGATGCAGGTTCCCCTTGGCCTGATACCCCATTCTACCTAGACAATGGTGGCATTGGCCTAGAATCTGACTTGCAGCCCGGCATTGACCGCCTGCTTAAACAACTAAAAATTTCTGCTGACAGCGAAAAAGTCCGATGGGTGCATGACCCTCAGGCACAGCACAATGAATTGGCCTGGAGGCATCGTTTCCCTCAAGCCTACCTATGGCTAGCTAACACTGCCGATCAGTCCACGCTAGGCTACTGAGTGTTGCCAATGACCTCATGGCACTTTGCCACAATGGCGTCGCTTTGTGCATGAGCGGACGCTAGCAAAACTTCACCTCGCGAGGTCATATCTGCCACAAAGGCCGCATCCTTACAATCCGCGCAATTAACACGGACATTAAGCCAAGCACCTTCCACTGCAGTTCTTGCACAAAGTGCTGCCACAGCTGCATCAGTTACTGAATTTGGGTTGCCGCGTTCCACCATGTTGGAGGCCAGCGCAAAAATCTGCATGGCTGTCTGCATGACATCCAATGGAACTTCAATCGCATGTTTGGTGGCCGATTGGATGGCATTCAAGCGAGACGCTTTCTCTTCATCTGTCCCTTTTGGCAGGCCAAATGACTCCATGATTCGATTGAACGCTGCAGTGTCCTTGTCAACCTGCGATAGCAATTGCTTCTGAATTGCCATGCCTTGTTCTGCATCCTTGGAAAAAACCTCCCATTGATCTGACCAACCCCTTTTATGTGCTGACAAATTGGCAACCATGGTTGCCAGTGAGGCACCCATGGCGCCAGCATAGGCAGCGATGGATCCACCACCAGGCGCTGGAGACTCAGATGCTGTTTCATTGGCAAAATCTGTCAAGCTCATGCTTACCAAGTTGGTTTCACCCGCATCTGCCAATTGGTATTCAATGATTCGTTTGGCCGGATCAAAGGGGCCCAACTCATCCAAGCCCATGCTTTTGATCGCAATCTTGATGATTTCAGCATCAGACACCCCTGAGGAACGCTTTTGTTTGGCTAAAAAATGCTTGCCTGCATCCAGCATGGCCTGCAAGGGGACCAACCCAATCAATTCAGACCCTGTCACACGCAATCCTCGGCGCTCAGCTGACTGACAAGTGGCCTCAAATGCCACGTGCATGGATGTGACTGAAATATCTGTCAGGTTGTAAGAGATCTGAGCAACCCCATACTCCTCAATGAACCAACCAATGCCTTTGACACAGGGCAATTCACCTGGAACATTCACTGGATTGCCTTGTGCATCCTTGACGATTTTACCTGTCAAGCTTCCACCCTCTCGCTTCACGCGTCCCCGTTCGCGTATATCAAAGGCGATGGCATTGGCCCAGCGGGTAGACGTGGTGTTCAAATTGATGTTATAAGCAACCAAAAAGTTGCGTGCTGACACGGCTGTGGCACCCGTTTTTACCCATGCATCGCCCGACACATCACCAAAGTCGGGCTGCCATGCAGAATCTTGAAATTTTGCTGCCAAACCCTCGTACTCTCCGCTCCGGCAATTGGCCAAATTTTTGCGCTTGGCTTCCTTTGCTGCAGATTCATAGAAATACCCAGGGATACCCAGTTCGCGACCAATTCGCTCCCCTAAGGCATGCGCATAAGGCACAACGTCCTCCAGGGTCATGCCGGCGACAGGAACCAAAGGGCAGACATCGGTTGCACCCATGCGAGGGTGAGCGCCTGTTTGTTTGCTCATATCAATCAACTCACTGGCTTTTTTTACCAGCAAAAAAGCTGCCTCAATCACTGCTGAAGGTTCTCCAGCAAAAGTGATGACGGTGCGATTGGTGGCTGCCCCAGCGTCCACATCCAGTAGCTTCACACCATCTACACCATGAACCACTGAAGCAACTGCATCAATGATGCTTTGGTCTCTGCCTTCTGAGATGTTCGGGACACATTCAAGTATTTGCTGCATGATGAGAGTTTTAGTTCAACAAAGATGCGTCACAATGGACGCAAATTGGCATGACATTGTGCCATTCTGTCAGTCATTTTCAACAGTTGATGCGATGGCATACACCTTGTTGAATGCATGACCAAGAATAACCATTACAAACCCTACCATGTCAAAAGGTAAAATCAACGTATCGGCGGACAACATTTTCCCCATCATTAAAAAATTCCTATACAGTGACCATGAGATTTTTCTCCGGGAACTGATTTCCAATGCAGTGGATGCCACGCAAAAACTCAAAACCCTTTCTAACCTGGGAGAGATCAAGGGAGAGCTTGGAGACTTGACCATTCAAGTGATTGTGGACAAGAAGAAGAAGCAACTTCGAGTCATTGACAATGGCATTGGCATGACTAGCGATGATGTGAAGAAATACATCAATGACTTGGCCTTTTCTGGCGCTACTGAGTTTGTGAAAAAGTATGAAGACAGCGTAGATGCCAGCACCTTGATTGGCAACTTTGGTCTAGGGTTTTATTCCAGCTTCATGGTCTCCGACACCGTTGAAATCAAGACACGAAGCTGGCAGGCTGAAGAGAAAGACGGTGCCCACTGGACCTGTGACGGCTCACCCAACTATGAACTGAAAAAGACCACCATCAAGGCAAGGGGCACTGAGGTTATCCTCAATATTGATGAGGACAGCAAGGAGTTCCTGGAGGACTACAGAATCAAGGAGCTTTTGAAAAAGTATGCCCGATTCATGAGCATTCCCATCCAATGTGGTGAGCGCGATGAGCAGGTCAATGAAGCCAAAGAAGGTGAAGATGCTAAATACCAAACCGTCAAGGTGCCGGACATCATCAATGAGAATGAGCCCGCATGGACCAAGTCACCCTCTGAGCTGAGCGATGAGGAGTACAAGGTGTTTTACAAGGCCCTCTACCCCCATAGCTTTGAAGAGCCTCTCTTTCACATCCATTTGAATGTGGATTATCCCTTTGATTTGACAGGCATTTTGTTCTTCCCTAAGATCAAGCCTAACATGGACATGCAGAAGAGCAAGATTCAGCTTTTTCAAAGCCAAGTCTTTGTCACGGACAACGTGGAGGGGATTGTTCCTGAATTTCTAACCATGCTCCATGGTGTGATTGATTCCAAGGACATCCCTTTGAATGTCAGCAGAAGCTATTTGCAAGCGGACAGCAGCGTGAAAAAAATTGGGGGTCACATCACCAAAAAAGTGGCTGACAAATTGGCGAGCATGCTGAAGAATGACCGAGAGGACTTTGAGGAAAAATTCAAGGACATCTCACTGATCATCGATTATGGCATGGTCACGGATGAGAAATTCTTTGAGAAGGCACGCAAATTCACCTTGGTGCAAAGCGCCGTTGACAGCAAATCCTTCACCATGGATGAGTACTTGGAGAAAATTGCCACACTACAAACTGACAAGGATGGCAACAAGGTGATCTTGTACGCTTCTGACGCCAAGGCGCAACACAGCTACATCAAGCAGGCTGAGAAGCAGGGCTATGACGTCATCACATTGGACTCACCCATCTCTGGTCACTGGATTCAAAAAATTGAACAAGTTGAGGAGAAGCTGAAGTTTGCCCGCATTGACAGTGACATGCTTGACAAGCTCATCCCAAAGGATGGCGAAACGACCTCTAAGCTGTCGGACAAGGAGTCAGAAAGCCTCAAGGGCATGATTGAGTCTTCTGTCGATGACAAGAGCTACACCATCCGAATTGAAGCCTTGGATAGCGATGATGCACCCATCATGGTTACCATGCCCGAGTTCATGCGTCGCATGAAAGAAATGAGCGCTAGCGGCGGTGGTGGCTTCATGGCCATGGGCGACATGCCCGATGCTTATGATGTCGTTGTCAATGGCAATCACCCACTTGCAGCTAAGATCATCAAGGCAAAAGATGCTGATCGGGGTGCTTTGATTGGTCAAGCCATGGATCTCGCCTTATTGCAACAAGGCTTGTTGACCGGTGAGAAACTCACCGCCTTTATAAACAAGCAGGTGAGCGGCTTGGTTTAAGCTGTCACGTAAACCACAACAAGGGCTGCCTCATTGAGGTGGCCTTTGTTATTTAAAGGAATCGCCTAAACCCTGGTACAGGAGATACTTTGGCCTGATCACCTGTCGGTAATGTTGGTAGGCAGGGTCTTCGGCCCATGACTGGTAAATGTTTGACAATTCCGCACCGGACTGCAGCAGTTGACGGAGGTTGTCTGAGCCATAGCGCAAGGCTAAGCTCTGGCCCGAAAGAAGGAAAAAATCATCCACCACCCCAGCAGACACTGCCTGTTGGTAAGCATGGAGCATGGGCTGTAAATCGATCAAACCCTTGGGGTTGACCTCTCGCAAATTCACCCCCTGACAAAGGACACCTTCATGCTTGGGGTATTTGGATGCCGTGCATGACATCGGCTTGAAGCTGAAAGTCTCCATGGGAAACCACGGTGCGCCATAACAAGTGAAGGGCTGATTGCTTCCCCGCCCCACTGACACGGTGGTGCCTTCAAAGAAACAGAGGCTTGGGTACCACGCGATGGCATGATCGTCAGGCAAATTGGGCGATGGCGCTATGTCAGGGTAGGTAGGCTCTCGGTGGTAGCCTTTGATCTCAAGCACCTCCAGGTTCAAGGCTTCTGCATTAGCTATCCACCCCTCCCCTTTAACCATCAAGGCATATTCCCCGATGGTCATGCCATAGATCACTGGCACAGGATGCATGCCAATGAAGCTTTTGTAATCGTTGGAGAGCATGGGTCCATCAACGGCATAGGCAAAGGGATTTGGCCTATCCAATACCATCAGCTTGACACCATTTTCTGCGCAGGCTTCCATGACATAGGTCAATGTCGATATGTAGGTGTAGAACCGAAGACCCAAGTCCTGCAAGTCAAACAGCAGCACATCCACGCCCCTCAAGTCTTCTGCTGTGGGCTTTTTATGGCTGCCATAGAGGGATATGATAGGGACACCTTTGTCGGTTTTGCTATCTGACACATGCTCTCCATCAGATGCTTTCGATGCAAAACCATGCTCTGGTGACATGACCTTGACAACCTGCTGGTCTGCCAATTGATCCAGAATAAACACACCGTCAGACACTGAGGCAGCATGCGCAACCACTGCAATACGTTGGCCTTTGAGTTTGTCCAGTAGCAGGTCCCCTGTCCGAGATGCTGTCGATTGGGACAAGCATGGCAAGCTTGACAGGAACAGGACCAAAAAAAGCCACGAACTGGACTTACCTTTACCTTTCACCGAATGTCTTTCTTTCATGGGGCCAAAATGGCACTTTTTTTCTATTTGGCTAGGCTGGCGATGGGGGAAAACCAATGATCGCCATCGGGCCAGCACTTTAGCCACTGTGGTGATTGCTGCAGGCATGGCTGTATTGATGATTGGCCTTTCTACTGGCAAGGGTCTGCAGGAGGCAATTCATCAACGCATCACTGCCCTTCAGGGCGATGCACAGATTCGCAGTTACCATCAGCCCAACGCTTTTGAGTCAATGGCTTTTAATTGGACTGCCTCCAAGCAAGCCATCCCTCCTGACATCAAACCTATTGCCATGTCCTGGAAGCAAGGCATCGTCGCCTTCGAAGGCAGCATGCAAGGTGCTCAGTGCATTGGCTACAGTCAATGGCCTCTGTGGCTTAATCAGGGATTAACGCAAGGTAGACTTCCAGAAAGCGCAGATTACATGGAGGTTTTAATTTCTGAAGACATGGCCAGGAAGCTGAACCTGGAAGTGGACGATGAGTTGCAACTGTACTTTCAACGCGAGGGCGCACAGCGACCTGTCATGCGTTACGCCACGCTATCTGGTCTTTTTAACACCCACATGCAAGAGTGGGATGGTCAATGGCTAATCACCCATCTTTCGCACATGCAGTTGATTCAACAGCTGGACAGCCATCAGGTGGGTGGCCTGATTTTGCATGGAGAGCAAGTGCAAACGGAGCAAGGCATGGCGAGTATCCGAGGTCTTTTACCCTTGAACTTGGATTTGTATCAACCTCAGCAAGACTACCCACAGCTTTACCAATGGCTGGAACTTTTTGACACCAACACAGCCGTTTTAGCAAGCATCCTTATCATTATTGCAGCTTTCAATGCTGCCGTGGTGGTTTTTGTTTTGGTGGTTGCCAGAGCTAAGCATATTGCCATCCTTCGAACAATGGGCATGTCTGCAAGGCAAATCAATTGGGCCTTTGTGGGTCATTTGGGGCGTGATGTAACCAAAGGATTGCTATGGGGAAACCTCATTGGCCTGGCGCTGCTTTATGCCCAATTTCAATTTCAAATCCTTGAACTTGACCCTGTCACGTATTATGTCGATCATGTGCCTGTCTCATGGGACTGGTGGAGCTTCCTCATGGCCAATCTGCTGGTTTTCACGACAGTCACAGTAACGGCATGGTTGCCAAGCAGGATACTTGCAAAAATTCGTCCAGCAGATGTATTGAGAATGTCCTAAGGCATGTATATTTGCAGCCTCTTTGGAGCAAATGTCTTTTAGACGCTTCAATCAGGTGTGGTAGTTCAGTTGGTTAGAATATCGGCCTGTCACGCCG
>DFSH01000073.1:7145-12365 GCA_002378565.1 Flavobacteriales bacterium UBA3442
GGCCTGTCACGCCGGGGGTCGCGGGTTCGAGTCCCGTCCACACCGCTAAAAAGCCTGCAAATTGTAGGCTTTTTTGTTGCCCAAAAGTGTAGAAACACAGGACCAACGCCAGGGGCTAACGGTCTACCAAAGAGCATAGCTGAACGAGGTCTGCCTGCAGGGACAAATGACATCAATCATCGATAGGGCATTACAAAATAGCGTAGGCTTTCAAGTATTAACTGGCACAAGCGATAAAAGAAGCAATGGCCTTCAAATTTTGATTATTTTTAAGCATGAAAAATAAACACTTCCTTGGCCTGGTATTTCTCGGGCTTGGCCTATTCACTATCAGCGCTACCATGAAAGTCTTGCATTTGCAGGGAGCAGAGTGGGCGCTAATGCTTGCTGACGCCTTGCTTGCACTTGGCCTCATTGGCCTTGCGTTCAAAACATGGTCAAGCTCTGACCAAACCTGGCTAAACCGCTAACACATCATTGTTGACAATTGCCGATTGATGGTGGCTATGTTCATCGCGTCATTCTAGACACCCCCCCTACCTTTGTCTCTCAGTAAATATCAATTCAATACCCTCTTACTATGGCACTCGAAATCACAGAAAGCAACTTCGAAGAACTCGTAATTAAGTCAGACAAGCCTGTCCTCGTGGACTTTTGGGCAGAATGGTGTGGGCCATGCCGCATGGTAGGCCCCATTGTTGATGAACTATCCAATGATTTCGAAGGGCGAGCTGTTGTAGGCAAGGTCAATGTTGATGCAGAAGGTGGCATATCCATGAAATATGGCATTCGGAACATTCCTACCCTGTTAATTTTTAAGGACGGAGAGATCGTTGACAAGCAAGTTGGCGTGGCACCAAAGCAAGTGCTTGCGAACAAGCTTGAGGCACTCATTTAAGTGACTTCAACAGCCGTTGTTCTTGCTGGCGGCAAAGGGACCCGTCTACACGACGCCTTCCCTGGCATCGCTAAAGCCATGGTTCCCGTGGCCGGTAAACCTGTATTGGAACACCTGGTAACAACCTATAGCGCCCAAGGAATTGGGCGCTTTATTTTTGCTGTCGGTCACTTGAGTGAGCAGATCACCGCGCATTTTGGCGATGGGTCAGCATGGGGTGTTGAAATTACCTACATCCATGAGCCTGAACCACTTGGGACAGCTGGAGCTTTACACCTCATGGGTCTCACTGAAGCCTTTTGGGTCTTTTATGGTGACACCATCAGTGACATAAACTTGAATCGCATGCATGCCTTTCATCAGACCATGTCAGCTGATGCAACCCTGCTTGTTCACCCCAATGACCACCCTTACGACAGCGACTTGGTTGCCTGCAGCCTGGATGGCAAAGTCACCGCAGTGCATGGCAAACCCCATGCCTTTGACTTGGAAGTTCGCAACCTGGTGAACGCTGCACTTTACCTGATGGAACCTTCGGTGCTTTCTCACATACCGCATGGCATCGCTTCTGATTTTGGTCGTGACCTATTTCCTTTGTGGGCAAGCCGTTTGAGCCTTGCTGCTTACTCAAGCCCTGAATACATCAAGGACATGGGGAAACTTGAGCGCCATGAACAAGTCCAAGCAGACATCGAGAGTGGCTTGGTGGCCTCTCGCAACCTGGCATTGACCCAACGGGCCGTCTTCCTGGATCGCGATGGCGTAATCAACATCGACAGTGACTTGGTCAAACACCCCGATGAAATGGTTCTCTACCCTGATGCAACAAAATCCATACAAGCCTTGCATTCAGCAGGTTTTGTGGTCGTGGTTGTCACCAATCAAAGCGTGGTAGCCAGAGGCCTTACCGACCTCAAGGGCGTCGAAGCCATACATGCTAGAATGGAGCGATTACTCGCTGAAGAAGGTGCTTTTGTTGATCAGATTTCTTTCTGCCCTCACCATCCTGACAAAGGGTACCCAGAAGAAGTCCCGGCTTTCAAAATTGAGTGCCATTGCCGCAAACCCAAGCCTGGCATGCTGCTCGATGCGGCATCACGCTTCAACATCGACTGCAGCAACAGCTGGATGGTTGGCGACTCAGAAAGAGACATCCTTGCCGGACAAGCTGCTGGCTGTCGAACCATTCGGGTGAAAACTGGGCATGGACTGAAACCATCGACGGTGGTTCCCGATGCCCATGCAGCAGGTATTTGGGAAGCAACAACGCATATATTGGCCGCCAAATAATTGGCGAAAAAGACCGACATTCGCTCTGCCATGATCATCACGCGAACCCCATTTAGAATTTCCTTCATTGGAGGAGGCAGTGACCTCCCGTCCTTTTACCGTGAGCATGGAGGCGCCGTGATCTCTACAAGCATCAACAAGTACATGTACATCTCGAGTCATGACTACTTCAATGGCGATGAAATCCGAACCAAATACTCCAAGACAGAGACCGTTAGGGCTATTGACGATCTCAACCACCCCATCCTTCGTTCCATCATGCAGCGATTGCAGGTATCAACAGGTCTTGAAGTCAGCTCCATCGCAGATGTGCCTTCCGGTACAGGCATGGGGTCCAGCTCAAGCTTCACCGTTGGCACCTTGCACAACCTGATGGCAAGACTGGGTCGTGCAGATGAAGCCACAGCCTCTTGGTTAGGGAAAACCGCTTGCGATGTAGAGCTTGGTGACCTGAAGGAGCCCATTGGCAAACAAGACCAGTACGCTGCAGCCTATGGTGGCTTGAATGTCATCACCTTTCAACGCAACGATGACGTCGACGTCACAGCCCTTGGCCTGAATGATCAGGGAATGTCTGCGTTCTCAAGCCACATCAAACTCTATTACCTAGGCAATCAGCGAAGTGCGTCAAGCATCCTTGTAGAACAGAACAACAACAATGCCCTAGCAGACAAGCAAGCTGCATTGCAAACCATGGTCAGCATGGTGCCAGCCTTTGCACAGTCACTGACAGATGGACAATTTACTTTTGCTGGCAAGCTTCTGAATGACAACTGGTCTTTGAAGCAAAGCTTGGCATCAGGCATCAGCAACCCCATGATCAGCCAGGCTTACCAAGCAGGTATCTCAGCTGGTGCCTATGGCGGTAAACTCCTCGGCGCAGGAGGAGGCGGGTTCATGCTGTTCCTGGCGTCATCTGACAAGCACAAGGCATTGGATGCGGCACTGTCCAATTTACGCCCCTTCCCTGTTGACTTAACCAGCGAAGGATCCACCGTGATTCATCAGGATGAAACAACCTAACTTGCTGACTATGACCGCAACAAATTACCGACGACTACTCATTGAGACCTTGGAGGCATTGGACCTTCAAAGCGTCGCTGCCATGGAAGATGCCTTTGCGCAAGCGCATCAATCAGGCAATCGCATTTTCACCATGGGCAACGGCGGGTCTGGCGCTAGTGCCTCCCACGCAGCTGGTGATTTCATCAAAGGCGCCTCCTACGGTTTGGATCAGCGATTCAAAATGATTTGCCTCAATGACAACCTACCCTCCATGATGGCTATCGCCAACGACATTGGATGGGATGACATTTTTGTAGAGCCCCTTAAGAATTATGTGGAACCCGGTGATGTCGTGATTGGCATTTCTGGCTCAGGCAACTCACGCAATGTGCTGAAAGCGATTGCATACGCACAATCTATTGGCGCTGTAACCATAGGCATGACAGGGTTTTCAGGCGGAAAGCTTAAATCCATGGTTGACATCTCTGTTCACTCACCCGCTGATGACATGGAGGTAGCAGAAGACGTGCACATGGCCGTATTCAACATGGTAAAAAAAGGCATGATGTCACGATTGATGGGTGACAACCCCAGCATGGGAAGCACCTACGACGATCGCGTCAAGGGCTGACATTTGCTTCTGGTAAACTTGGGTTTTTTCTAATGAACCTACTTGCTCTTTCTCAGGTACTGTGTTAAAAGCACAATTTCCTGACCATCAATGCGTCCAATCACCTGTTCGGTGTTATCCAACACCAATCGGATATTTTTCACCACATCCCCTTTTTTTACAGCAACATTGCTACCCTTGACATCCAAGGTCTTGATCAGCACCAAGTTGTCACCTTGGCATATTTCACTCCCGTTGCTATCTAAGTGCTTGGGTCCAGGCAAATCGGAAGCAGACGTCGCCCATTCCATGGCGGACTCCTCCAAATAGATCATGTCCAACAAATCTTGAGGCCATCCTAAGTCACGCATGCGATCCAGCATGCGCCATGCAATGACCTTTACCGCATCCACCTCAGACCACATGCTGTCATTGAGGCTTCGCCAATGGTTGGGGTCAATTTCAGCCTCACCCTTGAGTTGGTCCATGCACGTCTTACACATGGCAAGGGCATGCGTGGGGTTATCGTCTGACCTTGGGGGGACGACATAGGTAGAGACAGCCGATTGGCTGGCACAAAGCTCGCATGCCTGATTGGCACGTTCCATCACATCTTGATTCATGGTTGGGGTAAATTATTCAAGGTTTCTTTGTAAGCCTTCATCATCTGATCAATGATTTGCTTGGCAGGTAAGATCTCCTTAAAAAGACCGCTTACCTGACCTATTTCTAATTCACCTTCATTCAAGTCGCCTTCAAACATGCCCTTTTTTGCTCGACCACGTCCAAGGAGCTCTTGCAGAGTCTCCTTGCTTGCCCCCTCATCATAGGCCTGGTTAAGGGATTGGTAGAATGGGTTATTTAGCAGTCGAACTGGCGTCAACTCCTTCAGTGTTAGCTTGGTGTCGCCTTCATTGGCCGCACAGACCGCTGTTTTGAATGCCTCATGCGCCGATGATTCCTCACTAGCAACAAAGCGTGAACCGACCTGAACACCCTGCGCACCCAAAGCCATGGACGCAGCCATGGATCGGCCATCAGCAATGCCACCTGCAGCAACAACAGGAATAGAAACTGCATCAACCACCGCAGGAACCAAAACCATGGTGGTGGTCTCATCCCTTCCATTGTGTCCACCCGCTTCAAAGCCTTCAGCAATGACCGCATCCACACCAGCAGCCTCTGCCTTTTTAGCAAAAGCCGTTGAGCTCACCACGTGCATAACCAGGATGCCATGGTCCTTGAGTTGTTGGGTGTGTTTCCTAGGGCTACCTGCACTGGTGATCACCACAGGGACTCGGTGCTTGATGCACGTTGCTAAATGCGCGTCAATATCAGGGTAAAGCAAGGGAATGTTGACGGCAAAAGGCTTGCTAGTCGACGCTTTCAATCGCGTGATGTGCTGATCCAGCACATC